>NZ_MBEM01000138.1:0-87679 GCF_001954045.1 Mycobacterium sp. SP-6446
CGGGCGCGTCGGCGGCATCCACGCCCGCGCCCACCATCGCGGCCTGGTGGCAGACCAGGTCGACACCGCGCAGGAGCATTACGCGCTGGCATGGTCGGAGTCGACGGGCGGCTCGGTCGTGGCATTGCGCTACCACAACGTCTACGGTCCGGGCATGCCGCGCGACACCCCCTACTCCGGCGTGGCCGCGATCTTTCGTTCATCGCTGGAAAAGGGTGAGCCGCCAAGGGTTTTCGAGGACGGTGGCCAGATGCGCGACTTCGTCCACGTCGACGACGTGGCCGCCGCCAACGTATCGGCAGCGTCGGTTTTGGCCGGCGGCTCCGGCTTCACCACGGTGAATGTCTGCTCGGGACAGCCGATTTCGATCCTAGAGGTCGCCACGGCGCTGTGCGACGCGCGCAGGGATTCCAGTGGCGCGGTCAACCCGGTGATCACCGGGCAGTACCGCAGCGGCGACGTGCGCCACATCGTCGCGGATCCCAGCCGGGCCGCCGAGGTGCTGGGATTCCGTGCGGCCGTCCGCCCGCGCGACGGGCTGCGCGAATTCGCGTCCGCCCCGCTGCGCTAGCGGCCGGCCGGCGGCCGGAAGATCTTGGGTTTCGGGACCGGGATCTGGCGGGTGCCGGAGTCGTCGCCGCGGAAGATCCGGGGCGCGTCGGACCCGCCGCCGACCCGCACACGCGTCGTCGGTGCGGCCGACGGCGGCGGCGCGCCGGCCGGGATGCGGGTGGTCGCCGCGGCCGGAATGCGGGTGGTCCCCGCCTCCTGCTGAGGGCCCGGCTGAGCCCCCGCACCACGGGTGTGCGCCGCGCGGGGCTTCTTGCGTCGCAGTCGCCGGCCGGTGAGCTGACCCGTGACGATCGCGGCGGCCAGGATGCACAGGGCCAGCCCGCACAGCGCCACGTCGAAGGTGCTGGTGATCTGCTGGGCGAGATTATTTCCGTAGACCGGGTTTTGCGCGGCGGAGTTCGGAATCTCCTCGAACCGCGGGGCCAGCACGACGCCGACCACCACCCGCGAAATGCTCAGCGTGGCAACGAGTCCGCACAGCGACGAGATCAGCCGCGCGGACACTGCGTCGTTGGCCAGGTTGACGCGCAGCCAGATCGCGAGGGCGGCGGTGGCCAGATCGAACCCCGCCAGCACGATGCTGTCGTATCGCGAGTACGGGTAGTTCAGCGCCACCCCGACGAACAGGTCGGTGAACCGCATCGCCATGGATCCCACGCACCACACGACGATCAGCAGCAAGCCATTTCGGGCCGCCGCGCGCCAGGCGTTTTCCTGGGTCGTCGACAGCGTGCGGTCGCCGAACAGCGCCCGAGGCGCAAAGATCGCGGCGGCCGCCGCCCACGCAAGGTAGCCCTCGAACCCGACCCCGGCCGTCGACGTGTTCTGCGCGATGCCGTGGAACGCGTCGATGTCGCGACCGGCGGGGAGGCTCCACACAACGAGCCCGGCGACGAGTGTCGACGCGCCGAGCGCGACGGTGGCCAGCCGGGAAGCCTTGGTGCTGCGAAGAAGCCACCGCGACGCGACGAGCACGGCGACCAGCGCCACCACGCCGTACACCACCGCCGTCGCGATGACCGAGATGTTCTGCTTGCCGAAGCCGCCCGATCCACCGGTCACGGCGTACTTGATCCGCCAGTACAGGTTGAACGCAAAACTCAGCACCGCCAGTACCAAGGACGCATAACCGATGATCCGCGCGGAGCGCTGCCACCCGGCGAACTTCTCGTCGTCGGCGGCGGCACCGGTGATCGCCGGTTGCGCGCACAGCAACGAGCCGGCGATGCCGAACCATGCGCCCGGTCCGACGCCGCCGGGCACGGTGACGGTGCCGCCGAATCGGACGGTCTCGACCGCGTCGAAGGCGACGAAGGCGAGCACCAGCAGCACGTAGGGGACGTTGAGCCAGAGACGGATTCGGTTGGCCGCCGCGGCGTTGAATTGCGGGCTGGCCGACCGCCCGGCGCCAGCCGCGACGAGCGAGATCAGGGACAGCAACGTCACCGCGAACAGCACCGCGAACGGGATCCGGCTGCTGCCGGGGATCGCCAGGCCGGAGTACAGATTCCACGGCAGCACCAGCGCGATGACCAGCAAGGCGGCGGTGATCAGGTCGGCGACGACGTTTCGGCGCCGCCTCGACCGCTGCGCCGCGCGTGGAGCCTGACCGGGTGGGTCGACGGCGGCCAGCCGCTGCGTTTGGTCGCTGATCGGGCCGGTGGGCGCGTCGTCGCTGCTCTGGCTCACGGTTCCCCCCGGGTATCGAGGACGGTTGCTGGCGGCGCCGCTTCGGTTGGGTGGCGAGGGAACCACCTGCCCGGCCGACTGCGTTGCTTACTTGGAAACATAATCCCCGTTCGGACGACGCGGCAGTGGCTGCGATGAGAACGTGCGATTCCGCGGATGTTGTTCCGCGGAGACGTTCCCGCGGTTTGGGAACGGTTACGCTGCGCTCATAGGCGGACGCTGTCGCCCGAATGACTGTTACTGCCGACGATATCGCAGTGTAGTGATGCAGGGACATGCTGGTTGCGGGGTGGCCAGCCGAAGGAGAGTCGGGATGGACGTCGTTTTGGGGGTCGCGGTCACCGGCCCTGTTGCCCACTTGGCGCTTGTCGGACAGGGCGCCCAAGGTGCCGACGTGATCGACCAATCCGAGGTCGAGCTGGCTGGCAACCCGGTCGGGACGCTGACCGAGACCGTGGTCGGTACGAATCGGCTGTTGGCCGAGCAGAACCACCGGCTGACCGCCACGCGGCTTTGCTGGACGGACCACCCCCAGGCTGACCGGTTGCGGCAGGCGCTGGAAGATTCCGGCGTCCACGACGTCGCGGTGCTGTCCGAATCGCAGGCGGTCACCGCGCTGATGCGCGCGGCGGGACGGTCCGGTCCCGCGCTGGTGGTGGGCGACGAGGCGGCGACCCTATTGGGCCCCGCGGTGGGAGACGAGAGTGCGCCGCCCACCCTGCTGGCCAGCGCACCGCTGGCCGGCGACTCGGGCGATCAAGCCACGGGCACACTCGACACGTTGATGGCCAGGCTCGCCGACCAGCCGGGCGCCGCGGGCGACCTCTACCTCGTGGGCGCGTCGTCCGACCTCAACACCGTCGCAAACCAGATTCGCGAGACGTCGACGATGCGAGTGCAGATCCCAGACGACCCCACCTTCGCGCTTGCCCGCGGCGCGGCATTGGCCGCCGTGCCGGGGGCGCTGTTGGCGGCCGGAGACGCAACCGCGATGGCGCCGGCGGCGGGGCTCACGGGAGACGAGACAGCCTATTCGCCCGTGACCGGGCGCACCGGAGACGAGACCGCCTTCGCGCCCGCGGCCGAGCCGGCCGCCGAGGATCAACAGCTGGCGTATTCGATGGCCGACGAGGGCGAGCCGCTCGCGGCCGACGACTTCGGCGACGAGTACGGCGAGTTCGACGGTGACGAGGCCGAGACGGGGCCATTGCCGTTGAGCAGGCGGTCGGTGGTGCTCGGCAATGCGGTCATCGCGTTCGCCGTCGTCGGATTCGCGTCGTTGGCGGTCGCGGTGGCGGTCGCCGTCCGGCCGACCGCGAGCGCGCAGCCGGTGGTCGGGCACCAGAACGCCGCCCCGGGCAAGTTCATGCCGCTGCTGCCGACGCAACAGCAGGCGCCGGTTCCGCCGCCCCCGCCCGATCAGCCCAACGCCGGATTCCAGGGCGGCGTCGTTCCGGACTCCAACGGCTACATTCCCCCGCAGTTGATGTCCGGCGGGGCGCCGGCCGCCCCGGTCAATCCCGCGCCGGGCGTTCCGGGTTTCGTGCCGAACCCGAACCCGTATGTGCCGATCCCGATCCCGATCATCGTTCCGTACCCGCCGTTGGGGCCGACTACGACGACGACCACGACGACGCTGACGACGACCACCACGACAACCACGTCGCTGGGTCCCTCGACGACGACCACGACGCCGACGACGACTACGACGCAGCCGACGACGACCACCACGCAGCCGACGACGACTACGACGCAGCCGACCACGACCACCACGCAGCCGACGACGACGAAGCAGCAGCAGGTTGTCACGACGACACCGCCGACCTCGACGGTGCAGCAGACAGTTCCGACTCAGACAGTTCCGACTCAGACAGTCCCCACGCAGACCATTCCGAAGCAGCCGCTCACCCCGCAGCAGCCGGTCACCCCACAGCAACCGGTGACCCCGAAGGCGCCCATTTTCACGCCCCACCACTGACACGTGGTCCTGGCGGGTTGCTGCGGTTGGTGGCGTCTCGAGCGGTTCGCTGACCCGGCTGCGCAGCCCGGCAAATATTCTTTGCCCAAATGACTGTTCTTGCCGGCAATAACGCAGTGTAATGATCCCAGGACATGCTGGTTGAAGGTTAGCCAGCCGAAGGAGCGTCGGGATGGACGTCGTCTTGGGGGTCGCGGTCGCAGGTCCCGTCGCCCGCATGGCCCTTGTCGGGTCGGGCGCACCGGGATCTGGCGTGCTCGACCAATCCGTCTTCGACATCGCCGACCACCCGATCGACACCCTGACCCGGAGCGTGGTCGGAACGGATCGGCTGCTGGCCGACGAGGACCACCGCCTCGTCGCGACCCGGGTGTGCTGGCCGGACGCCCCGAAGGCCGACGATCTGCGCCGGGCACTCGAAGACTCGGGTCTCCACAACGTTGCCGTGCTGTCGGAGTCGGAGGCGGTGACGGCGTTGATGCGGGCGGCCGGGCGGGCCGGCGGTGTGCTCGTCGTTGACGACGACACGGCGACGCTGTCGCTGGTGGGTGCGGACGGCGACGGTGCAGAGCCGACCATGCTGGCCAGGCAGCCCCTCGGCGGTGCTGATGCCACCGCCGCGTTGAACACGATGATGGACACCCTCGGCGGCCAGCCCGGGACGCCGCAGGACGTCTACCTTGTCGGCGCGTCGTCGAACCTCATCGGGGTTGCCGACCAGCTTCGCGACGCCTCAACCGTGCGAGTGGAGATTCCCGAAGACCCCACATTCGCACTCGCCCGCGGCGCGGCGCTGGCAGCCGGGTTGGCGCCCACGACGCCGGTCACACCGGGAGCGGCGACCTCGATAGCTCCCGTGACCGGGCTCGGTGGAGACGAGACCGCCTTCGCGCCCGCGGCCGAGCCGGCGGCCGCGGACCAGCAGCTGGCTTACTCGATGTCCGACGAGGGCGACGCCCTCGGGGCCGACGAGTTCGACGACGAGTACGACGACGAGTACGACGACTTTGACGACGACCCCGCCGCGACCGTCCGGATACCGCTGAGCGGACGGTCGGTGCTGCTCGGCAATGCGGTCATCGCGTTCGCCGTCATCGGATTCGCGTCGCTGGCCGTCGCGGTGGCGGTCGCCGTTCGGCCGACCGCGAGTGCGGCGCCGCTGGTGGGGATCCAGAATGCTGCCCCCGGGAAGTTCATGCCACTGTTACCGACGCAGCAGCAGGCGCCGGTTCCGCCACCCCCGCCCGATCAGCCCAACGCGGGTTTCCAGGGTGGCGTCGTTCCGGACTCCAAGGGCTACATTCCGCCGCAGTTGGTGTCGCGCGGCGGCGACAGTCCCGCTCGGGTAGTCCAGGTCAACCCGGCACCGATTGCTCCGGTCAACCCGGCGCCGGTAGCGCCCGTCAACCCGGCGCCGGCAGCACCGGGCCTTCCAGGCTTTGTGCCCAACCCGAACCCGCTTATTCCCATTCCGATCATCATTCCGTTGCCGGTGCAACAGGCACCGCCAAACTTGCCGCCGGTGGTGCCACAGCCGCCCGTGGTGCCGCCGCCGGTGGTGGTGCCACTGCCGCCGGTAGCTCCGCAGCCGCCCGTGGTGCCGCAGCAGCCCGTGGTGCCGAAACCGGTTGTGCCACAGCAGCCCGTGGTGCCGAAACCGGTTGTGCCACAGCAGCCCGTGGTGCCGCAACAGCCGGTGGTCCCGCAGCAGCCGGTGGTGCCGCAGCAGCCGGTCGTCCCGAAGCCGGTGGTGCCGCAGCAGCCGGTGGTCCCGAAGCCGGTGGTGCCGCAGCAGCCGGTGGTCCCGAAACCGGTTGTGCCGCAGCAACCTGTGGTCCCGCAACAGCCGGTGGTCCCGCAGCAGCCGGTCGTCCCGAAACCGGTTGTGCCACAGCAGCCCGTGGTCCCACAGCAGCCGGTAGTCCCACAGCAGCCGGTGGTCCCGAAGCCGGTGCTGCCGCAGCAGCCACTGGTGCCGCAGCAGCCATTGGTGCCGCAGCAGCCGCTGGTGCCGCAGCAGCCGCGCCGCTACTAAGGGCCCGCCGCGGCATACCGAATCCCGCCGTCGGGCTATTGTCGGCAGCCATGCCCGAGGCTGTGACGGTGGTGCTGCCCTGCCTGAACGAGGAGGAGTCGCTGCCGGCGGTGCTGGCGGCGATCCCCGCCGGCTATCGGGCGCTGGTGGTCGACAACAACAGCACCGATGACACCGCCGCGGTCGCGGGCCGGCACGGCGCCGAGGTGGTCGTCGAGCCGCGGCCCGGGTACGGCTCGGCGGTGCACGCGGGCGTCGTCGCCGCGACCACGCCGATCGTACCGGTCATCGACGCCGACGGCTCCATGGATCCCGGCGACTTGCCGCGGCTCGTCGCCGCGCTCGAAGACGGTGCCGACCTGGTGATAGGCCGGCGCCGACCCGTGCCGGGGTTGCATTGGCCGTGGGTCGCCCGGGTGGGCACCGTGGTGATGAGCTGGCGGCTGCGCACCCGGCACGGCCTGCCGGTGCACGACATCGCGCCGATGCGGGTCGCGCGGCGGGAGGCGCTGCTGAACCTGGGCGTCGCCGACCGGCGCTCGGGGTATCCGCTCGAGCTGCTGGTGCGAGCCGCGGCCGCCGGCTGGCGGGTGGCGGAACTCGACGTCAGCTATGGCCCCCGGACGGGCGGCAAGTCGAAGGTCAGTGGTTCGCTGCGGGGCAGCATCACCGCGATCGTGGACTTCTGGAAGGTGATTTCGTGAGCGGCTTGCCGGTGACCCTGCTGGTGGTCGCCAAGGCTCCGGAACCCGGCCGGGCCAAGACCCGGCTCGCCGCGACCGTCGGCGACGAGGTCGCCGCCGACATAGCCGCCGCCGCGCTGCTGGACACACTGGACGCAGTGGCCGCCGCGCCCGTGGCGGCGCGGGTGGTGGCGCTCACCGGCGATCTGGGCGCCGCCGCCGGCGCCGCCGACATCCGGCAACGGCTCGCGTCGTTCACGGTGATCGGGCAGCGTGGCGCCGGCTTCGCCGACCGGCTCGCCAACGCACACGCCGACGCGGGCCTCGAGGGATATCCGGTGCTGCAGATCGGGATGGACACCCCGCAAGTAACCGCCGACCTGTTGACCGGCTGCGCGCAGCAGCTGGTCGAGTCGCCCGCCGTGCTCGGGCCGGCGCGCGACGGGGGATGGTGGGTGCTGGGTGTGCGCGCGCCGGCGATGGCCGAATGCCTGCGCGCCGTCCCGATGTCTCAACCCGACACCGGAGAGCTCACGGCGAAAGCTTTGCGGGACAACGGTATTGACGTCACATTGGTGCAACGGCTGGCCGACTTCGACGTCGTCGCCGACATCGCCGCGGTCCGGGATGGGTGCGGGCCGGCCAGTCGGTTCGCCCGCGTCACCCGCGCAGCCGGGCTCTAGGACCGGTCGGGTGTGCGCCCTGGGCGGCCAGTGTGCGTCCAGGACGCCATCGACGTACACGCGGCAAGCGAGTTCAGGCCCGCAACCGCAACACCACGAACCGCCCGACGATCCCGACGGCGAATACGGCCAGCCCCGAAATCACCGCCTGCCACGGCAGGGTGGCGACCAGCAGCAGGCAACCCGCCACGCCGCACACGTTCAGGATCCGACGGCCGCGCCCTACATCCGGCAGCGTGTAGGCCGAGGCGTTGGCGATCGCGTAGTAGATCAACACCCCGAACGACGAGAAGCCGATCACCCCGCGCAGGTCGACGGTGGCGACCAGGACGCAGACGACCACCCCGAGTGCGACCTCGGCGTGGTGCGGCACCCGGTAGCGCGGGTGAACGGCCGCCAGCCACGCGGGCAGATCACGATGACGGCCCATCGCCAGCACAGTGCGGCCGAGCCCGGCGATCAACGCGAGCAGCGCGCCCAGGCTGGCCAGCGCGGCGCCGACGGTGATCACCGGCACCAGCGCCGGGACCCCGGCGGCCCGGACGGCGTCCGCCAGCGGAGCGGCGGCATGCGCGAGCCGATCGGGTCCCGCGGCGAGCAGGGCCGCCACGCCGACCACGAAATAGATCGCGACCGCGATCGCCAGGGCGAGGGTAATCGCGCGGGGGATGGTGCGGGCCGGGTCGCGAACCTCCTCGCCCATCGTCGCGATCCGCGCGTAACCGGCGAACGCGAAAAACAGCAACCCCGCCGACTGCAGGACGCCGTAGACCGTTCCGGTCGGCCAGTGCATCAACTGCGTCGGTGCCGGCCTGGTCACCGCGATCCCGACGACCACCGCGGCAAGCGCAATCACCGTGCAGGCCAATAGTATTCGGGCCAGCAGCGCGGTCTTGGTGACGCCCCGGTAGTTCAGCGCGATCAGCAGGACTACGGCTCCCACCCCGATGATTCGCTGCGCCCAGGCGGGCCCCGGAATCGCATAGCTGGCGACCGTCAGCGCCATGGCCGCGCAGGACGCGCTCTTGCCGATCACGAATCCCCAGCCGGCGATGAAGCCCCACCACGGGCCTAGGCGTTCACGCCCGTAGATGTATGTCCCGCCCGACGTCGGATAGACCGCGGCCAGTTGCGCCGACGCGGTGGCGTTGCAGTACGCGATGGCGGCGGCCACCGCCAGCCCGATCAGCAGGCCCGCGCCGGCCGCCCGCGCGGCCGGGCCGAACGCCGAGAACACACCGGCGCCGATCATCGAACCCAGCCCGATCACCACCGTGTCGGTCGTGCCGAGCCGTCGGGCCAGTCGTTGCTGTTCTTCCATGGCCGCCTACCAGTTCGTGAAGATCACGGAGTTGATCACCAGGGCGCCGGTAGCATTGAGCGCCAACCACATTCGGTGTGAGCGTACCGGCAGCAGCGCGGCCGCCGCGGTGAGCCAGACGGTGAACGGCAGCCAGATCCGCTCGACCTCGGCCTTGCTCAGCATGCTCAGGTCGGCGACGACGATGGCCGCCAGCATCGCCAGTAGCACCAGGTGCAAACCGGAGCGGCCACGGATCGCGGCCCGGTCGAACAGCCGGGCGATCCCCGCGACGCTGCCCAGCCCGATCGCGCACACCACGCTCGCCAGGTTGGCCCAGCTCCAGTACGCAAACGGCCGGTCCTTGGCCACTCCCTGCCAATAGCGTTGCTGCACAAGGTTATAGCCGTCGAACCAGTAGAACCCGGCCACGGCGAAGGTCACCGCCACCGCCAGCGCGGCCAAAAACGCCGGGCCGAGCGCCCGCAGGACCGCTCGCCATCCGGGCGCCGAGACCAACACCGCCAACGCCGGAATGCCCATCAGCGCCAGGCCGTAGTTGACGAACACCCCCCAGCCGAGCAACAGACCCGCGGCGGCGGCAACCAGCGCGGGAAAACGGACCGGCCGGTGCACCGCCACCGCCAGTAGCGCGATGCCCCACGCCGCGACCCCCGCGAAGTAGGCATCCGCGGAGACCGCCACCCAGATCGCCGTCGGTGCCACCGCGACGAAAGGCGCGGCCCGCCGCGCGGTCGGCTCGTCGGCCAACGCGCGAACGCCGATCAGTACCGCCGCCGCCGCGCTGGACCCGGCCAGCAGGCAGAGCAGGGCGGCCCAAGCTCCGCCGTGCAGGCCGATCCGGTCCAGCCACACGAACGTCAACAGCGCGCCCGGCGGATGCCCCGAGACGTGGGTGATCCACGAGTTCGGCTGGAAGTCGAGGATCCGGCTGGAGAACGTGCGCACCGCCGCTGGAATATCGGTGATGCTTCCCACCTGCGACAGGTACTCGTCGCGGGTCGTCAGCCGGCCGGCGAAGCCGCGTTGCCAGCCGTCGATCAGCGAAAGCGCAAACGCCCACCCGCACGCGGTGGCCCAGCTGACCAGCAATAGGGCCCGCCACGAAAGACGTTGCGCCACAGCCGGTCCCCACAACACGGCGGCGACCGCGATGAGAATCGCCGGGCCGGTTCCCCAGCCGACATGGGCGTCCCAATACCCGAAGATCGGCGCGGCGCCGGCCCGCATGGCGAAATGTTCCAGCCCGGTATCCGAACGGGGTTTGACGCCCCAGTTCAGCCGCGGCAGCACGAACGCCGCCGCCAGCAGGACGACAGCGAAGGCGACGGCCAACCACTCCCGGCGAGCAATCCTCACGGTCGCCCAGCCTATTGATCGGCTTGGTCGCCCGCGCCGGCGAACCGGCGCACCAACGCCGCCCGGTCCACCTTGCCGATCCCGCGTCGCGGCAGCGCCGTGACGATGTGCAGCTCGCGCGGAGCGGCGGTGGCATCGAGCGTGCGCGACACGTGCGCCCGCACCGCCTCCAGCGTCGGGGGCACGCAACCGTCGCTCACCACGACCGCAGCGACCACGCGCTGGCCCAACGTCGGGTCGGCGAGCCCGAAGACCGCGCAGTCGCTGACGGCGGGATGGGTGCACAGCGCCGCCTCCACGGGTTGCGGCAGCACGGTCAACCCGCCGGTGCTGATCGCGTCGTCGGCGCGGCCGAGCACGGTCAGCACGCCCGCGTCGTCGATGGCACCGAGGTCGTCGGTGCGAAACCAGCCCGGCTCGGCGAAGGGATCGGGATCGACCGGGTTGCGATAGCCCTTGGCCAGCGTCGCCCCGCCGATCACGATGCGCCCGTCGGTCACCCGCAGCCGGACCCCGTCCAGCGGGACGCCGTCGTAGACGCAGCCCCCGGCGGTCTCGCTCATCCCGTACGTGCGCACCACCGCGATGCCGGCCGCGGCGGCGGCGTCGAGAACCGGCCGCGGAGCCGGCCCGCCGCCGATCAGCACGGCGTCCAGGCCGGCCAGCGCCGCCGTCGCCGCCGGATCGGTCAGGGCCTTGGCCAGCTGCGCGGCCACCAGCGACGTGTACCGCCGGCCCGAGCCCAATCGCCTTACGGCGCCGGGCAATTGGGTGACATCGAAGCCGGCGGAAACATCGAGCTCGACGGGCGGGCAACCTGCGAGCACGCTGCGTACCAAGACTTGTACGCCGGCGATGTGATGGGGCGGCAACGCTAGCAGCCAGTTCCCCGGGCCGCCGAGACGGTCGTGGGTCGCCGACGCGCTGGCGACCAAGGCGGCCGCGGTCAGCAAGGCGCCCTTGGGCGCGCCGGTGGTTCCCGACGTCGTCGCCACGAGGGCGACGTCGTCGTCTATGGCTTCGCCGACGCGCAACGCGCGCAGCTCGGAATCGCTCGCACCCGCGGGGGTGACGACCAGAGCGGGATCACCGTCATCCAGGACTCCGGCCAGCGCGGGCAACAGCGCCTCGGTGGCGGAGCCCGGCGCGACGCGCAGCGCCCGCAGAACGGCTATGCGTGGGCCCCGCCGTCGTGCTCTTCGTCGAGCGGCCAGCCCTTGGCGGCCAACCGGGCGCGCACCCGGTCGATGTCGTCCTCGGACGGCAGCTCGTCGGTGAGCTTGCTGATCGCCACGCCGATGTCGATCTTGTCGAATTCGCCGTGCGCCATCAGGTCACCGGCCACGGCTTTGACTTCGTCGTTGGTCAGCCGCCGGGACAGCAGCGCGAGCACCGCAAAGGTGTCGGTCGCGGGAACGCCTTCCGGATATCCCGCGCGCAACCACGAGACAACGGAACTCAGGAATCGGTTCACTTGCTATCTCTCCGCGCGGGGGATCGGCAGGTCGGTGGACAACGATTCAATGCTACTTGTGCGGCGGCTTTGCTCCCAGGAAGGACTGGCCTATCTGGTGCGCGATGAAGTCGCGGGAGATGTACAGGAGAGCGAAGGCGATCACCGCAATCACCACCGCGTAGATCACCCAGGCGATCGCCAGCAGGATCGGATTCCTGTGTGGCGCGGTGCCGTCCGTGGTGAGCTGCCCGGCCCCGACGGCGTGGAACCGCAGCCCGAGGGCGAACAGCCCCGGCAGCGCGGCGCCGGCCAGCATGGCGAAGACCAGGATCTTCAGGGACGCCTGGTAGTTGAACCAATCGCTGAAGTGGCTCATGAGGGGTTCCCCGCGCTCACGGTGTCCTGCGAGCCGGTACCGGCGCCCGACCTCGGGCCGGTATCGGACGGCGGTTTTTCGTCCGACCCCTCGAGGCCGGCGGTGAGGCTGCCCTCCCATTCGGCGTTGACGTTCTTGTGGTCGACCTTGACCCTGCGCGACCGCAGGTAGATCGCCGTAGAGGTGGCGATCAGCAGGCCGAAGCCGATGATCGCGCCGGGGAATCCCCCGATGAGGTGCACGATCCAATAGGTGATCGCCCCGACCAAACCGGCCAGCGGAAGCGTCACCAGCCACGCGACCGCCATCCGCCCGGCCACGCCCCAGCGCACCTCGCCGCCCGGCTTGCCCAGCCCGCTGCCCAGCACCGAACCGGTGCAGACCTGCGTCGTCGACAGCGCGTAGCCGAAGTGGGTGGACAGCAGAATGACTGCGGCCGAGGAAGATTCGGCGGCCATGCCCTGCGGCGACTTGATCTCGACCAGTCCCTTGCCCAGGGTGCGGATGATCCGCCAGCCGCCCAGGTAGGTACCCGCTGCCATCGCCAGGGCGCAACAGACGATGACCCACAGCGGCGGTGCCGCGTCGGTCTTGCTGACCGCGCCGTAGGACATCAGCGCCAGGAAGATGATGCCCATCGTCTTCTGCGCGTCGCCGGTGCCGTGCGCCAGGGAGACCAGCGACGCCGAGCCCCACTGGCCGTACCGGAAGCCCGCCTCGGTGCGGTTGGTCGCAATGCCCCGGGTGATCCGGTAGACCAGCCAGGTCGCTATCGCGCCGACAACGATGGCCAGGATCGCGGCGACGACGGCCGGGATCAGCACCTTGGACACCAGGCCCTTCCAGATCACCCCGTGCGCGCCGACGGCGGCGATCGTCGCGCCGACGATGCCGCCGATCAGCGCGTGCGAGGAGCTGGAGGGGATGCCGAGCAGCCAGGTCAGCAGGTTCCAGACGATGCCGCCGACCAGGCCGGCGAACACCAGTTGCAGCGTCACGATGTGCCCGTCGATCAGGCCCTTGGCGATGGTGGCCGCGACCGCGGTGGACATGAACGCGCCCACCAGGTTGAGCACAGCGGACAGCGCGACGGCGGCCTTGGGCGCCAGGGCGCCGCTGGCGATGGAGGTCGCCATCGCGTTGCCGGTGTCATGGAAGCCGTTGGTGAAATCGAAAGCGAGTGCCGTGATTACGACGATGATGAGGAGGAACAAATCGATGTTCACAGCGCCTGATTCTGGTAGTTGGGGGATTAAATTGTCGAACGCTGAGATGGCGGAAACGCAGGTGTACCTCGACTCGTCGTTGAATATTAGCGCTTAGTTAACCTTACGTTCCCCACGGTCGCCGCGCGTGTCGCGGCGCAGTGGGTGGTCGGGCGGGACCTCGACGAAAATCAGGGTGATTCCGTCTGGATCGGTGACGTGCATCTCGCGCAGGCCCCACGGTTCCTGTCGCGCCTCGCGGGCGATCGCCACCCCGCGGCCCTCCAGCTCGGCCTGGGTCGCCACGACGTCACGGACCTGTAGCCACAGCGCGCCGGGAAAGGGGCCCCGGGAGTGGTCGGGGCTGCCGTAGCCCGCCAGCTCCAGCAGAGATTGGCCGGCGAAAAACACTGTGCCCGCGCCGTAATCGCGCGCGATGGCCAGGCCGATCTTGTCGCGGTAGAAGCTCAACGATTGCTGATAGTCCGCCGGCCGGAGCAGCATCCGGCTGCCCAGGATCTCCATAGCGTCGTGTCTATCACGTGCACCGGCTGCGCAGGGTTTCGACGCCCGGACCGGCGAGATCGTCGCACCCGGCGGCACGGCCGGTCATCGCGAGGAGCAACGACAGCAGCGGACCCTCAACCGCCTCGCCCTCTCCGTGCTGCCAGTCGTCGTCGGTGGCCTTCAGGGCGAGCCCGGCGACGCGCTTCTTGGATCCGATCAGCATGTTGGAGCCCTTGAAGAAGTCGATCACCTCGCGAACCGCGTCGGGCGGGTAGGCGTGCGCGATGCCCAGCGGACGCCGCAGGTCCTCGCCATGCACCACCACCTCACCGAGCCAGGAAGTCTTGGGGCCCGGCGGTGCCGAGGTGGAGTTCTGCAAGTCACGGAATTCGCTCAGGGTGGCGGCCGGGTCGGGGCCGCGGTGCTTGGCGATCTGAGCGTTGGCGAACTTGTCGAAGCTGAACCCGGCCTTGGCCATGTTGAGAAAGAAGGTGGCCGGGTTCAGTGAGGCGGTCGCCGACAGGTGCGCGACGATGTCGCGGACAGTCCAGCCCGGGCAGAGCGATGGCGTATCCCACTGCGCCGGCTCCAGGTCGGCGAGGTCGTTGGCGAGCGCCCCGCGCTCGGCGGCAATGGTGGCCCACAGATCGGACATGGCGACCTCCCGGAGTTAATGGGAATCGTTGAGGTGGTCGGCGCGGCGTGACATGAGCGCATTTACCCAGCGGGGGCCGACGGTGTTCAACGCGTTGAGGGCGACGGCCATCCGCGGCGCGATCCGCACCGGCCGGGTGCGGGCGGCGGTGACCATCCATTCGGCGGCTTCTTCCGGGCTCAAAGCGGGCATCCCGTCATACGCCTTCGTCGGTTTGATCATAGGAGTCGCGACCAGCGGATAGTAGAGCGTTGTCGAGTGCACGCCCTTGTGGCCCCACTCGGTTTCCACGACCCGGCCGATGGTTCCCAGCGCGGCCTTCGACGCGTTGTAGACACCGAACATGGGCGACGCCTCCGACATCACTCCCCAGGTCGAGACGTTGATGATGTGGCCGTCGCCGCGCTCGAGCATCCCGGGGGCCAGCCCGCGGATCAGCCGCAGCGGGCCGTAGTAGTTCAGCGCCATGATTCGCTCGACGTCATGCCACCGTTCCAGCGACTGGGCCAGGGGCCGCCGGATCGACCTGGCGGCGTTGTTGATCAAAATGTCGATGCCGCCGAGGTGCTCGTCGACGTCAGACACCAGCGCGTCGATGGCGTCCATGTCCGAGAGGTCGCACGGCATCGCCGTCGCCTCGCCACCCGAGGCCGTGATCCGGTCGACCAGCGCGTCCAGCAGGTCCTGGCGACGGGCGACCGCGACCACGGTGGCGCCGTGTTTGGCGAACAGTTCGGCGCCGGCCTCGCCGATGCCCGACGACGCGCCGGTGAGCAGAATCCGCTTGCCGTCGAGGCTGACCGGTTTGATCGGAGGCCGGTTGACCAGAATTTGCGGCGAAATCGGCGGCCGCATGGTGGCCAGCACCAGCTGGTCGGTTAGGCGGCGAAGGGGACTCTTGCTCACAGGGGGCGAGTGTAGTTTCGCCGCCGGACCGCTCAGAAGTAGCGCGGGAACGGGGTCCAGTCCGGTGGCCGCTTCTCCAGGAACGCGTCGCGGCCCTCGACGGCCTCGTCGGTCATATACGCCAGCCGGGTGGCCTCACCCGCGAATAACTGCTGACCCACCAGACCGTCGTCGAGCAGATTGAACGCAAACTTCAACATCCGTTGCGCCTGAGGCGATTTCGCGTTGATCTCGCGCGCCCACTGCACCCCGACGCGTTCGAGCTCGGCGTGATCGACGACCTCGTTGACCGCGCCCATGCGGTGCATCTGCTCGGCGGTGTACGCGCGGCCGAGGAAGAAGATCTCGCGGGCGAACTTCTGGCCGACCTGACGGGCCAGATACGCGCTGCCGTAGCCGCCGTCGAAGCTGCCGACGTCGGCGTCGGTCTGCTTGAAGCGGGCGTGCTCGCGGCTGGCCAGGGTGAGATCGCAGACCACGTGCAGGCTGTGCCCGCCGCCGGCCGCCCACCCGTTGACCAGGCAGATGACCACCTTGGGCATGAAGCGGATCAGCCGCTGCACCTCGAGGATGTGCAGCCGGCCGGAGCGGGCGGCGTCGACGGTGTCGGCGGTCTCTCCGGAAGCGTATTGATAGCCCGACCGGCCGCGGATGCGCTGATCGCCGCCCGAACAGAATGCCCAGCCGCCGTCCTTGGGCGACGGCCCGTTACCGGTCAGCAGCACCACGCCGACGTCGGGCGACATGCGGGTGTGGTCGAGCACCCGGTACAGCTCGTCGACGGTGTGCGGCCGGAACGCGTTGCGCACCTCGGGCCGGTCGAACGCCACCCGTACCGTGGCGTCGTCGACATGGCGGTGGTAGGTGATGTCGGTCAGATCGCCGAAGCCGTCGACGGGCCGCCACACCGCCGCGTCAAAAGGGTTGTCACTCAAGGCAGCCATGACCGCAACCCTAACGGTGCCCGCCGAACGTGACGGCACAGTCACACTCGGCCTCGAACGTGACTGCAGCGTCACGTTCGATGGGACAACTCACTGACGGCGTCCAGCCGCGCGATCGCTTCGGCGCTCAGCGTGACGCTCCCCGCGTCGATGTTCTCTTCGAGGTGCGTGATCGAGCGAGTGCCCGGAATCAGCAATGTGTTCGGCGCATGAGCCAAGATCCAGGCCAACCCGACTTGCGCGGGTGTGACGCCGAGTTCGCCGGCGATGTCGATCACCACAGCGTTGTCGGTGGCCTTGGGGAAGCCCGGGAATGCCGAGCCCAGCGGAAAGTACGGAACCCATGCGATGCCCTCGTCCACGCAGACATCGACCATCTCTTCCTGGGAGCGGTCCAGCAGGCTGTAGGCATTCTGCACGCACACGATTCCGGCGGGCAATGCTCGCCGCAGGACGTCGAGCGGCACACTGCTGATCCCGATCGCGCCGATCTTTCCCTCGTCGCGCAGTGCGATCATCTCGGCGAGCTGGTCGTCGAGGTCGACGACCTGATCACCCGCGGTGCCCACGCCGGGCCCGAGATCCATCCGGCGGAGATTGACCACCGGGACGCGGTCCAGGCCGAGCTGGCTCAGGTCGTCTTCGACGGCGGCACGCAGCTCGGCGGGCCGTTGCGCCGCGGTCAGCGGAATCGGTTGTTCGCCGGTGTAGCGCGCGCCGACCTTGCTGACGATGACGAGGTCGTCCGGGTACGGCGCCAACGCCGCGCGGATCCGCCGGTTCACCTCGCCGGGACCGTAGAACGACGCTGTGTCGATGTGGTTAACGCCGAGTTCGACCGCGCGGCGCAGCACCGCCGCCGCATCGTCGGCCGACGCCTCGAACAGTTGCATGGCGCCGTACCCAACGCGGGCGACCGCCGCCGTGCCGAGGCTGCCGACACCGCCGGGATGTGGTTGGTCCGTCATGATGCTCCCAATCTCGTGAGACACTGGAGTAATGCGGAGGCCCCTCCGCTTAGTCGATGGTAGCAGAAACGGAGGACCCTCCGCTTTGTCAGGCAGTGCCCGGTCCGACGCGCGCCGGAACCGCGAAAGGTTGCTCGAGGCGGCGACCGCGGCGTTCACCGCCGCGAACGGTGGGCCGGTCGCGCTCGAGTCGATCGCCCGCGGCGCCGGTGTCGGTATCGGAACGCTCTACCGCCACTTCCCGAATCGGGAAGCCCTCGTAGAGGCGATCTACCGTGCGGAGCTCGCTGAGGTGGCGGCCGCGGCCGAGCGGCTGCTCAAGAGGCATCCGCCGAAGACCGCCCTGCGCCGCTGGATGGACCGCTACGCCAGCTTCGTGGCCGCCAAGCGCGGGATGGCCGAGTCGCTGCAGGCCATCTTCGACTCCGGCGCCATGGAGCCGAGCCAGACTCGCGACAGCATCGTCGGTGCCGTCGACACGCTGTTGCGGGCCGGCGCCGACGACGGGACCCTGCGGCCCGATGTGCAAGCCGAAGATGTGGTGTCCAGCCTGATCGGCATTTTCTTGGTCAGCGGGTCACCCGAGCAGACGGGCCGCATGCTCGACCTGCTGCTGGCCGGGATTTCTTGTTAGCCCCACCCGCCGAACGTGACGGCACAGTCACACTCGACCGCGAACGTGACTGCAGTGTCACGTTCGAGGCCAGCACCTAGCCGACGGCGCGTCCCGCGCCTTCCCAGAACTGCGCCCGGACGGCCTTTTTGTCCGGCTTGCCCAGCCCGGTCAACGGCAGCGACTCGACGATGACGACGCGCTTGGGCGACTGCACCGAGCCCTTGCGGTCTTTGACCGCGGCCTGGATCTCGGCGGTCATCGCCTCGATCGCGGCGTCGTCGCGGGCCGCATCCGAGCGCAGCACCACCACGGCGGTGACGGCCTCGCCCCACTTGTCATCCGGCGCCCCGACGACACAGACCTGCGCGACGGCCGGGTGCTCGGCGACGACGTCCTCGACCTCGCGGGGGAACACGTTGAAGCCGCCGGTGACAATCATGTCCTTGACCCGGTCGACGATGAAGTAGAACCCGTCCTCGTCCTCGCGGGCCATGTCGCCCGTGTGCAGCCAGCCGTCCTTGAACGTCTCGGCCGTCGCGTCGGGCAGATTCCAGTAGCCGCCGGCCAATAGTGGTCCGCTGACACAGATTTCGCCCGGCTCGCCCTGCGGCACCGGCTTGCCGTCCTCACCCAGCAGCGCGACCCGCGCGAAAAGCGTTGGGCGCCCACAAGATGTCAGCCGCTTCTCGTCGTGATCGGCCTTGGGAAGGTAGGTGATCACCATCGGCGCCTCGGACTGCCCGTAGTACTGGGCGAAGATCGGGCCGAACCGCCGGATCGCCTCGGCAAGCCGCACCGGGTTGATCGCCGAGGCGCCGTAGTACACGGTCTCCAGCGACGACAGGTCGCGGGTGTGCGAATCCGGGTGATCCATCAGCGCGTACAGCATCGACGGCACCAGCATGGTCGCCGTAATGCGTTGCTCTTCAATGACTCTCAGCACCTCGGCCGGATCGAACTTGGCCAGCACGATCATCTGGCCACCCTTGACCAGGGTGGGCGTGAAAAACGCCGCCCCGGCGTGCGACAGCGGCGTGCACATCAGGAACCGCGGGTTCTCCGGCCATTCCCATTCGGCGAGCTGGATCGACGTCATGGTGGCGATGTTGCCGGTGGTGCCGATCACGCCCTTGGGCTTGCCGGTGGTGCCGCCGGTGTAGGTCAGGCCGCCGATATGGTTCGGCGGCAGGTCGGCAACCACTAGCGGCTTCGGCTCGTACTTGGCGGCCTCGGCGGACAGGTCGACGGCCACGCCGCTCAAAGCCTCGGGGACCGGACCGATGGTGAGAATCCGCTTCAGCGAGTCCACCTTTTCCAGCAGTCCCAGCGCGCGCTCGACGAAATTCGGGTTGGGATCGATGATCAGCGCGCTCGCCCCGGCGTCGTTGAGCACGTAGGCGTGGTCGTCCAGCGAGCCGAGCGGGTGCAGCGCGGTGCGCCGGTAACCCTGGGTCTGGCTGGCGCCGAGGATCATCAGGACCTCGGGACGGTTGAGCGACAGCAGGCCGACGGTGACGCCGGTGCCGGCGCCCAGCGCCTCGAACGCCTGCGTGTACTGGCTGATGCGCTCGGCCAGCTGGCCGCCGGTCAGCGTGGTGTCGCCGAGGAAGAGCACCGGCTTGTTCTTGTGGCGCTTGAGCGAGCCCACCAGCAGGTGGCCGTTGTGGGTCGGGTTGCGCAGCAGCTCGTCACCCATGGCGCCGCTCCTCCTCATCACTTCGTTCTGCATCGTCGCCGGCGCGACTCATGGCCCAAGACTAGAACGTGTTGCAATTCGGGTCGGCCGGACCCTGGGATCACTAGGATTCCTGCACATGGCTGGGGCCGATCTCAAGGCAGACGTCGTCATCACCGGAACCGTGCTGACCGTCGACGACGCACGCCCCACCGCCGAGGCCGTTGCCGTCACCGATGGCCGGATCGTCGCCGTGGGCACCCGGTCCGACGTCGAGGGCCTGATAGGTCCGGACACCGAGACCATCGATGTCGGCGACGGCTGCGTCATGCCGGGATTCGTTGAGGCGCATGGTCATCCGCTGATGGAGGCCGTCGCGTTGTCGGACCGCATCGTCGACATCCGCCCGGTCACCCTCCGAGGCGCCGACGACGTGGTCGCGGCGGTCCGGCGCGAAGTGGGAAAGCGCGGCGCGGACGGCGCCTACCTCAACGGGTGGGATCCGCTGCTGCAGCCCGGTCTTCCGGAGCCGACGCTGGCCTGGCTCGACGAAATCGCGCCCGACGGGCCACTGGTGATCATCCACAACTCCGGGCACAAGGCGTTCTTCAACTCGCAAGCCGCCCGCCTCAACGGGCTGACCCGCGACACGCCGGACCCCAAGGGCGCCCGGTTCGGCCGCGATGCCGGCGGGGAACTCGACGGCACCGCCGAGGAGATCGGCGCGGTGTTTCCCTTGTTGGCCGGGGCCGTGCAGCCCGGCGACTATCCGGCGATGCTGCACGCCGAGTGCGCCCGGCTCAACCGCGCGGGGCTGACCACCTGCTCAGAGATGGCGTTCGACCCCGCCTTCCGGCCGCTGGTCGAGCAGCTGCGCGGCGAGCTCTCGGTGCGCCTGCGCACCTACGAGATCTCTAACCCGCAGATGTCGACCACCGCGACGCCGGGCGAGGGCGACGACATGCTGCGCCAGGTCGGCATCAAGATCTGGGTCGACGGCTCTCCGTGGGTCGGCAACATCGCCCTGTCCTTCCCTTACCTGGACACCGAGGCGACGCGCACCATCGGCGTGACGCCCGGCTCCTGCGGATGCGCCAACTACACCGCCGAGCAGCTGACCGAAATCGTCGGCGCCTACTTTCCGTTGGGCTGGCAGATGGCCTGCCATGTGCACGGCGACAACGGCGTCGACACCATCCTCGATGTCTACGAAAAAGCACTGCAGCGCTGGCCCCGTCCAGACCACCGCCTGCGGCTCGAACACGTCGGCGCCATTCGGCCCGAACAACTCAAACGCGTCGCCGCGCTCGGCGTCACCTGCAGCATCTTCGTCGACCAGATCCACTACTGGGGCGACGTCATCGTCGACGGCCTGTTCGGACCCGAACGCGGATCCCGTTGGATGCCAGCGGGATCCGCGGTCGCCACCGGCATGCGCATCTCGCTGCACAACGACCCACCTGTCACGCCCGAGGAGCCGCTGCGCAACATCAGCGTCGCCGCGACCCGGACGGCGCCCAGCGGCCGGGTGCTGGCGCCCGAGGAGCGCTTGACGGTCGAGCAGGCGATCCGCGCGCAGACCATCGATGCCGCCTGGCAGCTGTTCGCGGACGACGTGATCGGCTCGCTGGAGGTCGGCAAGTACGCGGACATGGTGGTGTTGTCGGCCGATCCCCGCGCCGTGCCGCCCGAGCGGATCGCCGAGCTCGACGTGCGCGCCACGTTTCTGGCGGGCCGCCAGGTCTACCGCCGGTGAAGCCCGCGCTGGACGACCTGCTGGACCGCCTGCACGTGGTCGCGCTGCCCATGCGGGTGCGTTTCCGCGGCATCACCACCCGCGAGGTCGCGCTGATCGAGGGCCCGACGGGCTGGGGCGAGTTCGGCGCGTTCGTGGAGTACGGGCCCGCCGAGGCCGCCGCGTGGCTGGCGTCGGGCATCGAGGCCGCCTACCGCCGCCCGCCGCCGGCGCGACGCGACCGGATCCCGATCAATGCCACCGTGCCGGCTGTCGCCGCCGATGAGGTCGGCGAGGTGCTGGCGCGTTTTCCGGGCGCGCGAACGGCCAAGGTGAAGGTCGCCGAACCGGGACAGACCCTGGCCGACGACGTCGCGCGCGTCAACGCCGTGCGGGAGCTGTGCCCCACCGTGCGGGTGGACGCCAACGGCGGCTGGACCGTCGAGCAGGCGGCTGCGGCCGCGGCCGCCCTGACCGCCGACGGCCTGCTCGAGTACCTCGAGCAGCCCTGCGCCACCGTCGACGAACTCGCCGAACTGCGCCGGCGGATCGACGTGCCGATCGCCGCCGACGAAAGCATCCGCAAAGCCGACGATCCGCTGGCCGTCGTCCGCGCCCGCGCCGCCGACGTCGCGGTGCTGAAAGTCGCTCCGCTGGGCGGGGTTTCGGCGCTGCTCGACATCGCCTCGCGGATCGGCATTCCGGTCGTCGTTTCCAGCGCGCTGGACTCGGCGGTCGGCATAAGCCATGGCTTGATCGCCGCGGCGGCCCTGCCGCAACTCCGGCATGCCTGCGGGCTGGGCACCGGCGGCCTGTTCGCCGAGGACGTCGCCGAGCGCGCCGCACCCGTCGACGGGAGCCTGGCCGTCGCGCCGGTGACGCCGGATCCCGCGCGGCTGCGGGCCCTGGGCGCGCCGCCGGAACGGCGGCAGTGGTGGATCGACCGGGTCAAGGCCTGCCACCCGCTGCTTGTAACGTGCTCCGAGTGACCAACCTGGCTTACGACGACCGCGGGACGGGCGAACCCGTCGTCTTCATCGCAGGCCACGGCGGTGCCGGGCGCACTTGGCTGCCGCATCAGGTGCCGGCGTTTCTGGCGGCGGGGTATCGCTGCATCACCTTCGACAATCGCGGGATCGGCGCCACCGAAAACGCCGAAGGGTTCACGACGCAGACCATGGTCGCCGACACGGCGGCCCTGATCGAAAAGCTGGGCGCCGCCCCGGCCCGCGTCGTCGGAGTCTCGATGGGCTCCTACATCGCCCAGGAACTCATGGTGGCCCGGCCCGATCTGGTGAGCGCCGCGGTGCTGATGGCGACGCGCGGCCGCCTGGACCGCGCCCGGGAGTTTTTCCACCAAGCCGAGAACGAGTTCTTCCAGTCGGGTGTCAAGCTGCCCGCCGGCTATGAAGCGAAAATGCGCTTGATGGAAAGCTTTTCGCGCAAGACCCTCAACGACGACGTGGCGGTCGCGGATTGGATCGCGATGTTCAGCACGTGGCCGGCCAAGCAAACCCCGGGAACGCGCTGCCAGCTGAACATCTCCCCGCAGACCAATCGGCTGCCCGCCTACCGCAACATCTCGGCGCCGGTGCTGGTGATCGGGTTCGGCGACGACCTGGTGACACCGCCGCACCTGGGGCGCGAGGTGGCCGACGCCATACCCAACGGCCGCTACGTGCAGATCCCCGACACCGGTCACCTCGGGTTCTTCGAGCGGCCGGAGGTCGTCAACGCCGAGATGTTGAAGTTCTTCGCCGACGACAAGGCCTGAGGCCAGTTCAGCGGCCCTGTGACACCCTGTAGGAGTGAACCCCTCGACGACACAGGCCCGCGTCGTCGTTGACGAGCTGATCCGCGGCGGCGTCCGGGATGTGGTGCTGTGCCCCGGCTCGCGCAATGCCCCGCTGGCGTTCGCGTTGCAGGACGCCGACCGCTCCGGCCGGCTCCGGCTGCACGTCCGGATCGACGAGCGCACCGCCGGCTACCTGGCCATCGGTCTGGCGATCGCCGCCGACGCGCCGGTGTGCGTCGCGATGACGTCGGGCACGGCCGTGGCCAACCTCGGCCCGGCGGTGGTGGAGGCCAACTACGCGCGGGTGCCGCTGATCGTGCTCTCGGCCAACCGGCCCTACGAATTGCTCGGCACCGGGGCCAACCAGACGATGGAGCAGCTGGGCTACTTCGGCACCCAGGTTCGCGCCACGATCAGCCTGGGCCTGGCCGAGGACGCACCCGAGCGGCTGCCCGAATTCAACGCCACCTGGCGATCGGCCACCTGCCGAGTGTTGGTGGCCGCCACCGGTTCTCGCACCGCCAACGCCGGCCCCGTGCACTTCGACATCCCGCTGCGCGAACCGTTGGTGCCGGATCCGGAACCGCAAGCGGTGACGCCGCCGGGCCGGCCCGGTGGCAAACCATGGACCTACACGCCCGCGGTCAGTTTCGATCAGCCACTCGACATCGACCTGGCACCCGACACGGTCGTCATCGCGGGGCACGGCGCGGGCGTGCAGCCCGAGCTGGCGCAGTTGCCCACAGTCGCCGAGCCGACGGCCCCACCGCCGGCCAACCCGCTGCATCCGCTGGCGCTACCGCTGCTGCGCCCCAAGCAGGTGATCATGCTCGGCCGTCCGACCCTGCACCGGCCGGTGTCGGCGCTGCTGGCCGACCCGCAGGTGCCGGTGTACGCGCTGACCACCGGGCCGCGCTGGCCCGACGTCTCGGGTAACTCGCAGGCCACCGGCACCCGGGCCGTCACCACCGGGACGCCGAATCCGGCGTGGCTGCACCGCTGCTCGGAGATGCACCGCCACGCCGTCACCGCCGTCCGGGGCCAGCTCGCGGCCCACCCGCTGACCACCGGCCTGCATGTCGCGGCCGCGGTCGCCGACGCGCTGCGCCCGGGCGACCAGTTGGTGCTCGGGGCGTCGAACCCGGTGCGCGACGCGGCCCTGGTCGGCCTGAACACGCACGGCATCAACGTCCGGTCCAACCGCGGCGTCGCCGGCATCGACGGCACGGTGTCGACCGCGATCGGGGCGGCGCTGGCCCATGAGGGGCGCCATGACGGGCGCACCGTCGCGCTCATCGGTGACCTCACGTTCGTCCACGACAGCTCCGGGCTGTTGATCGGCCCTACCGAGCCGACACCGCGGCGCCTGACCATCGTGGTGTCCAACGACAATGGCGGCGGCATCTTCGAACTCCTCGAGCAGGGCGACCCGCGGTTCTCCGACGTCTCGTCGCGGATCTTCGGGACGCCGCACGATGTCGACGTGGGCGCGCTGTGTCGCGCCTACCACGTGGAGAGCCGGCAGATCGAGGTCGAAGAGCTCAACGGGGCCCTCGACGAGCCCGGGGCCGGTATGCGGGTGCTGGAAGTCAAGGCGGACCGGTCCTCCCTGCGACAGCTGCACGCCGCCATCAAGGCGGCCCTATGAGGATCGGTGTGATATCGCCGAAGACGTTGTTGCGCATCCTCATTCACGGCCGCAGTGATGAACCGCCGAAGACCCGCCCGAGAATCGTGTTGCGGTGGGTGCGCATTGCGGTGCTGATTGTGGCTTGCCTGGTCACGCTGCAGTCGGTGCTGCTGGTCGCCGGTGCCTGGCGCGACGACATTGCCATCCAGCGCAACATGGGCGTCGCACAGGCCGAAGTGCTCAGTGCCGGGCCACGGCGATCCACCATCGAATTCGTCACGCCCGAACGCGTTACGTATCGGCCCGAGCTGGGTGTGTTGTATCCGTCGGAATTGTCCACCGGCATGCGGATTTACGTCGAATACAACAAGCGGGATCCGAACCTGGTCCGCGTGCAGCACCGCAACGCCGGGCTGGCGATCATCCCGGCGGGGTCCATCGCGGTGGTGGCCTGGCTGGCCGCCGGTGCCGTGTTGGTCGCTCTGGCGCTGTTGGACAGGCGGTTGGACGGCCGCGTGAAGGGCGGCGAGGAGCCGGGCGAATCGCCGTCTTAGGGCCTTAAGCAGCAGATTTCGCGCCCCGTATGCCCGTCGGCAACCTTGACGACAGGCAATGCTGGCATTGTGATGGCGTGCGCGTTGCAATCGTCGCCGAATCATTCCTCCCCAATGTCAACGGTGTCAGCAACTCGGTGCTGCGCGTCCTGGAGCATCTGCGCCGTACCGGTCACGAAGCGCTCGTAATCGCGCCGGACAATCCGCCGGGCCAGCCCCGGGCGGATCGGATTCACGACGGCGTGCGGATACATCGCGTGCCATCGCGGATGTTCCCAAAGGTCACCACGTTGCCGCTCGGTGTGCCGATGCCCCGGATGCTCAGCGTGCTGCGCGGTTTCAATCCCGACGTCATCCACCTGGCGTCGCCGGCGCTGCTCGGCTACGGCGGCGTGAAGGCGGCCCGGCGGCTGGGGGTGCCGACGGTCGCGGTGTACCAAACCGACGTCCCCGGTTTTGCGGCCAGCTACGGCATTCCGATGACGGCACGCGCGGCGTGGGCGTGGTTCCGCCACCTGCACAGCCTCGCAGACCGGACCCTGGCTCCTTCCAGCGTGACGATGGAATCTCTTGTCGCCCATCGATTTCCGCGGGTACACCGATGGGCGCGCGGGGTCGACGTGCTGCGGTTCGCGCCGTCGGCGCGCAGCGAGGCCCTGCGGCGCCGGTGGTCGCCAGAAGGCAAGCCGATCGTCGGGTTCGTCGGCCGGCTCGCGCCGGAAAAGCACGCCGAGCGGTTGGCCGCGCTGAGGACCGACGAGTCGGTGCAGCTCGTCATCGTCGGCGACGGCGTCGACCAACGCAAACTGCAATTGGCCATGCCCACAGCGGTTTTCACCGGTGCACTGTATGGCGAGGAGCTCGCCGAAGCGTATGCCAGCATGGACGTCTTCGTGCACACCGGCGAGCATGAGACGTTCTGCCAAGTCGTGCAGGAAGCGCTGGCGTCGGGGCTGCCGGTGATCGCGCCGGACGCCGGCGGACCCCGTGACCTGGTCGCCCCCTGGCGGACCGGACTTTTGTTGGGAGTCAACGAGTTCGAGGCGCGGTTGCCCGGCGCTGTGGCGCACCTGCTCCAAGAACGCCACCGCTATTCGCCTGCCGCTCGGCGCAGCGTGCTCGGCCGCAGCTGGCCGGTCATCTGCGATGAGCTGCTCGGCCACTACGAGGCGGTCCTTTCGCCCTACGCGCCGGCGCGGGTGTCGTTCCGGCGACATGCGCAGGGTGAGTGAGTGTCCGAGCCGCTAGATTTTGATCGGCGTCTTCGTCGTGTCCTCGAGGAACCTCGCCAGCAGCCGGTCGAACTGCGCAAGCTCGGCCGCCGACCAGCCCGAAAGCGCCCGCGCCAGGTGATCCCTGCGCACCTCGTGCAGGGATCCCGCGGCGCGCACGCCGTCCGCCGTGGCTTCAATGACCGAAACTCGGCCGTCGCCCGGATCACCGCGTCGCGTAACGAGTCCCGCATCGGCCAGGGCCCGCACCCGGCGAGTGGCCATCCCGACGTCCATGTGCGCCATCGTTGCCAGGCGCCCGATCGGTAGAGGTCCCTCGTCGATCAAGACGCGAAGCAGGATGTAAGAGGGTTGCGATAGCTCGGTATCGGCAGCCGACGCCTGTCGGGCGAACGCCGAGCGACTCACGCTGAGCCGCACGATTCGCGAAAGCGTGGCGCTGATGGAATCCACTGAATCCCGCTTTGGCGCGTACGTCACCCCCTCACCGTATCAAAAATATACTTGACATAGTCAAATATATGGCGATAGCCTGCCGAAATCAGCTTGCGCTGAGGAGGTTTCATGCTGGGGTCGCGCTTCTACTTTGACTGGCCCAACTACTGGAGGATGCTGGGGCTGTTGCGCCGGGACCCGCCGGCATCGAGGCGCTGGTCGCGCTACTTGGCATTCCTGATCGGCGTTCCGCTCGTCGCGGCGATCCACGCCGTGTGTTTCACACTCGACCCGATCGTGTTCGGATCGCTGCGCCACACCCGGGTGACCGGGCCGACGTTTTGCATCGGGCACGCCCGCAGCGGCACAACGTACCTGCATCGGCTGATGGCCGCCGACCCACAGTTCAGCTACGCCTTGATGTACGAGCTGTTCTTCCCGTCGCTGTTGGAGAAGCGGTTATTGCGCCTTCTGTTTGCCGTTGACGCCGCGGTGTTCGGCAAGCGCCTGCGGCACCGCCTCGACGCGATCGAGGAGCGCCGGTTCGCGCCCACCGACGACATGCACAAGACGGGCTTTTTCGTCCCCGAGGAGGACGACTTCTTTCTCACCTGGTCGCTGTGTTCGGGCTTCTGGATCATCATGTTCCCGTTCATGGGCGAGCTCGACTTCTACCACGTCGACGAATGGCCCGAACGCAAACGGCGGCGGGCGATGGACTTCTACAAAGAATGCGTCCGGCGACAGATCGCCCTCAACGGCGGCGGCACCCACCTGAGCAAGAACCCCACCTTCTGCGGTCGCGTCGAGTCGTTGATCGAGACGTTTCCCGACGCGAGATTCATTGTGCCCATGCGCAATCCCGACGAGACGATCCCGAGCCTGCTCAAGTTGCTGAAGACCGAGTGGGGCCTGCGCGGCCGCGACGAGCGCCTGATCGCGAAATCGCTGCGCGTGCTGGCCGACCAGTCCTTCGACACCTACCAGCGTCCGCTTGACGTCCTGGCCCGGCACCCCGACGTTCGCTCGGTCGTCGTCGACTATCGCGAGCTGGTCGCGCAACCCGAGGCCACGATGCGCCGGATCTACCGGGAGTTGGACCTCGATCTAGGCCCGGTGGCCGCCAAGGCGTTCGCGTCCGCCGGGGGCGGTCACGAATCGACCCACCGCTACAGCCTCGAGGAATTCGGCCTCGACCCCCACGAAATCCACACCCGCCTGGCCGCTCTGTTCGATCAATACCAGTGGGACACCGAAGGAAAGGAAGCAGATGTCCACTGAATCAACCCGGGTCGAACTCCGCGCGGCCTGGACGGACATGATCGACGCCCTGACCCGGGCGCGCGACGCCGTCGACTCCGCCGAGCTGCACGCGCCACCGCTGACCGAACAGGGCCTGGCGGAAGGGCACCGCTACCTGCTGGGCTTCGTGTTCAGCGCGATCGAGCGCGCGTTCTTCGAAGACCCCGAATTCCCGTACTTCCGGCGCGCCATCCAACCGCTCGACAAGGCAACCATCGACAACGCCGACGCCCTGTACCTCTCGGCCTCGATCGACGGCGCCAAGGGCTACCGGGTCCGCGGCCGGCTCGTGCCGAAAGCGCCGCAATACATCATCTTTGAGGCCCACACCGTGTACGCCGGAGACACCGGCAGCCTTGCCGAACTCGCCCCGGAAGGGCGCGCCGTCACCGGGTCGTTGGATGTCGCCGACCTCGCGGTCGACGACGACGGCCGCTTCGAGATCCTGCTTGCTCCCCAGCGGCCAACCGGCCACGCGGGCAACTTCATCGCCACGTCCACCGCGGACGGCAGCGAGACGGCTCGTTTCCTGATCACCCGCATGCTCTTTCACGACTGGGAACACGAGACATCGCCCGAGCTGCACATCGTGCAGATCGGCAAAGAGGGCGGCCGCCCGCTACCGATCGATCCGGCCGCGGCGGCCCGTTACCTTCGTCGCGTCGGCACGATCGTCGAAAACCAGATGAGGTTCTGGAACGAGTTCTACGACGTGGTGCTGGAGGCGCACGGCGACGAGAATGGTGACGGGTTCACCCTGATGCCCCGAAACGCCCTGAACGAGCCCGCGCTCGCCAACCTCGCGATGGGCGGCGGGCAGAGCACCAACGTCTACTCCGGTGGCGTGTTCGACCTTGAGCCCGACGAGGCGCTGCTCGTCGAAGTCGCCGTCCCCGTGGCGCCGGCGTACATGGGCTTCCATCTATCCAATCTGTGGGGCGAGTCGCTCGATTACGCCAACCACACGAGCAGCCTGAACGGATTTCAGTCCGAACCGGACCCGGACGGGACCTTCCGCTATGTCGTCGCGGGGACCGACCCCGGCGTGCCGAACTGGCTCGACACCGCCGGCCACCGCGGCGGGTTTCTGGCCCTGCGGTGGACGTACTCAAAGCCCCCGCCCGACTTGCCGACGGCGACGGCGACCAAGGTACCGCTGGCCGGCGTGCGTCAACACCTTCCCGCGACCACCCGCGCCGTCTCTCCCGAGGAGCGCAGGGAGCAGATCAGGGTGCGCCAAGAACACGTGCAGCGAAGGTACCGACAATATTGACCCGGTAGCGTCGTCGGCGTGAGCCGCGCGGCGCTGGACAAGGACCCCCGCGACGTCGCGTCGATGTTCGACGGCGTCGCCCGCCGGTATGACCTCACCAATACCGTGCTGTCGCTGGGCCAGGACCGGTACTGGCGTCGGGCGACGCGTTCGGCGCTGAAGATCGCGCCCGGCCACAAGGTGCTCGACCTGGCCGCCGGCACCGCGGTGTCGACCGTGGAGCTGGGCAAGTCCGGGGCGTGGTGTGTGGCGGCCGATTTTTCCGTCGGGATGCTTGCCGCCGGAGCCGCGCGCAAGGTACCGAAGGTCGCCGGCGACGCCACCCGGCTGCCGTTCGGTGACAACGTATTCGATGCGGTCACAATCAGTTTCGGGTTGCGCAACGTGGCCGACTCGCAGGCGGCGCTGCGCGAGATGGCCCGGGTCACCCGGCCCGGCGGCCGATTGGTGGTGTGCGAATTCTCCACGCCCACCAACGCGCTGTTCGCCACCGCGTACAAGGAATATCTGATGCGGGCGTTGCCACGGGTGGCGCGGGCGGTGTCGAGCAACCCCGACGCCTACGTGTATCTCGCAGAGTCGATCAGGGCCTGGCCCGACCAGGCGACGCTGGCGGGTCGGATTTCGGCCGCGGGTTGGTCAGCGGTGCGGTGGCGCAACCTGACCGGCGGCATTGTGGCCTTGCACGCCGCGTACAAGGCCTTGCGGTGACCGAGGCCTAGCGGCCGGCGCTTTGTACGAAGCCGACCTGGTCCGGGCAGTAGTGATCGACCGCGGCGCCGAGGAACTGGAATGCCTGTCCCTCGGTGGTGCCGCGTGGCAGGTTGCGCTGGATGAAGTTGGCCGACTTGTACGGGTCGGTGTCCACGCCCCTGCCGATTCGGTCACACGTGATCTTGCCCAGCCACGCCAATTGGTCCTGCGGCTGGTAGATGCCGAACCCGTTCACGGTGTTCTTGAACGGAGCGTCGTAGTCGCTGGGCGGCGACGGCGTCCTCGGTGTCGGATACGGCGCGGTTGGCGGCGGATCGGCGTACACCGGCGCGGCCAGCGCGATGGCTGCCGCCGCCATGGCGACGCTTGTAAGCAGCTTGGTACCCCTCATTAGCAGGACTATACACCTCGGCGATGGTTCGAAATCGGCAATTCAGTCGCGGTGCGCGGACAACAGCCAGGCACCGACCGACCGCAGGCCGCTGGGCTCTTCGCGGAATCCAGCGAACGGCAGATCGGGAACGCCGTCGGGCAGGTTCGCGTGGATGCGGGCCGGCCTGATCTCTTCGACGACCCAGTACTTGGACACCGCGTCGCGCAACTCGTCGGCGGTGACGGCATTGATTGGGCCCTCGGGCACGGCCGCTTTGTCGAAGACCAGGGCGAAGTACGAGGCGCCAGGCGCGGCGGCGCGCCGGATCGACCGCTGGTAGCCCTCGCGCGCCTCCACCGGGATGGAGTGGAACAGGGTGCTGTCGACGATGGTGCCGAACCGGCCGTCGTATCCACTGAATTCGCTGATGTCGGCGACCTCGAAGGTGACGTTGGTCAGGCCGCGCTTCTCGGCCTCGCGACGGGCCAGGTCGACGGCGGTGGGCGACAGGTCCAGTCCCACCGTGTTGTAGCCGCGCTCGGCGAGCGCCAGCGAGATGGCCGCCTCCCCGCAGCCCACGTCGAGCACGTCGCCGTGGAACCTGCCCTGCTCGATCAGCGCGGCCAGCTCCGGTTGGGGGGCGTCGATGCTCCATGGCGGCCGCACGCCTGCACCGAACGGGGATTCACCACGGTATGCCGCCTCGAACTGAAAATCTGTTGGCTGAGTCATGCCCCATGTATATCAAGGGCCCTGATACATGTCAACGAACTTGATATAAACCACGCTTCAGCTGAACGGCGTTCGCCGGTCGACGAGCCGCGACAGCCGCCCCCCGCCGCGCCATACCCGCGCCACCCAGTCGGCATCGTCGTCGGTGACCAGGTTGGCCATCACCCGCACGGCGATGGTCATGAGCGCGCTGGAGCGCATCGCGATCGGCCCGGTGGCAGGCAGGAAGCGTTGGAAGGTGAGCAGCAACGCCAGCCTGCGCGCCACCGAGAACCCGCGGCCGTAGTGGTGTTGCAGCAGCGAGGGCCACACCCGCGACAGGTCGCGGGTGTCCAGCAGCTCGGCGGCCAGGCGGCCGGTCTCCAGGCCGTAGTCGATGCCTTCGCCGTTGAGCGGGTTGACGCAGGCCGCGGAGTCGCCGATCAGCATCCAATTCGGCCCGGCCACCCCCGACACCGCACCGCCCATCGGCAGCAGCGCCGAAGCCACCGCGCGGGGCTGGCCGGTGAAGCCCCACTCGTCGCGGCGCAGGTCGGTGTAGTACGAAATCAGCGGCCGCAGCGCCAGATCCGCCGGGCGCTTCGACGTCGACAACGCTCCCACACCGATGTTCACCTCGCCGTTGCCGAGCGGAAAAATCCAGCCGTAGCCGGGCAGCACGGCGCCGTCGGGGGAGCGCAGTTCCAGATGCGACGTCAGCCAGGGGTCGTCGCTGCGCGGGGTGGTCAGGTAGCCGCGGGCGGCCACGCCGTACACCGTCTCTTGATGCCAGCGCCTGCCCAGTTTGCGCCCCAACGACGACCGGGCCCCGTCGGCGATGATCAGCTGCCGACAGCCCACCTCGGTGCCGTCGGCCAATGTCAGTGACGTCACCCGTCTCGATGAGTCATGGTGGGTGGCAACGGCTTTGGTTCCGAGCAGCATCCGCGCGCCGGCGTCTTCGGCGACCTTGCGGATTCGGTCGTCCAGCTCGAAGCGGGCCACCGCGCTGCCGGTCGACGGGAACGACGGTCCGGGCCAATCCACTTCCAGCTCGCCGCCGAATCCGCTCATCCGTAGACCCCGATGCCTGATGCGGGTATCCAGCCAGTCGGCCAGGCCCAGCCGTTCCAGCTCGGCGACGGCGCGCGGGGTCAGCCCGTCACCGCAGGCCTTGTCGCGGGGGAAGCTGGCCGAGTCGACGACCAGGACGTCGCGGCCGGCGCGCGCGGCCCAGGCCGCGGCGGCCGAACCGGCGGGTCCGGCGCCCACGACTACCACGTCGGCCTTGGTCTCCACGCTCACCAGTATGTTGGTCGAGTGAGTACTCCGGCGAACAGCGGGTGGGTCGGGTGAGGACTCCCGCAACGGTGGTGGCGGGCGTGGACTTCGGCGACGCCGCGTTCGCCGCGACGGTCCGCGACGGTGTCGCGAAAATCGAGCAGCTCATGGACACCGAACTCCGCAGCGCCGACGCGATCATGACGGACTCACTGACGCACCTGTTCAAGGCCGGCGGCAAGCGGTTCCGGCCGCTTTTCACCGTGCTGTCCGCCCAGATCGGACCCCACCCGGACGCCGCGGAGGTGACGATCGCCGGCGCGGTCATCGAACTGGTGCACCTGGCCACGCTCTACCACGACGACGTGATGGACGAGGCGGAGGTGCGCCGCGGCGCCCCGACGGCGAACGTGCGCTGGAGCAACAACGTCGCGATCCTGGCCGGCGACTATCTGTTCGCGACGGCGTCGCGGCTGGTCTCGCGGTTGGGGCCGGTGGCGGTGCGGCTCATCGCCGAAACGTTCGCTCAGCTGGTCACCGGCCAGATGCGCGAGACCCGCGGTGTCGCCGAGGCATCGGATTCGATCGAGCACTACCTGAAGGTGGTCTACGAGAAGACGGCCTGTCTGATTTCGGCCGCCGGCGAGTTCGGCGCCATGTTCTCCGGGGCGGACGAGGATCAGGTCGCGCGCCTGAGCCGGCTCGGCGGCCTGGTGGGCACCGCGTTTCAGATCTCCGACGACATCATCGACATCGACAGCGACTCCCACGAATCGGGGAAGCTGCCGGGCACCGATGTGCGCGAAGGGGTGCACACCCTGCCGATGCTCTACGCGCTGGCCGAAACCGGACCCGAGGCGGCGCGGCTGCGCGAGCTGCTGGCCGGGCCCGTCGATGATGACGACGCCGTGACCGAGGCCCTGACGCTGTTGCGGGCGTCGCCGGGCATGGCCAAGGCGAAAGATTTCCTGGCGCAATATGCCGCGAAAGCCCACCATGAGCTGGCCCTTTTGCCCGATGTGCCGGGGCGGCACGCGATGCAGGCGCTGGTCGACTACACCATCAGCCGGCACGGCTAGCGCGGGTTACGGAACTCCGCCCGCCGTTTCGGGCGTTCAATAGGGTGAAGTCCGAGACAGAGTGGTCCGAGGAGGACACCGATGACCTGGCATCCCCATGCCAACAGGCTGAAGACCTTCGCCCTGTTGGTCGGTATGTCCGTGTTGATCGTGCTGGTGGGCTCGCTGTTCGGCAGGACGGCGATGTGGCTGGCGGTCCTGTTCGCGATCGGCATGAACGCCTACACCTACTTCAACAGCGACAAGCTGGCGCTGCGGGCGATGCACGCGCAGCCGGTCTCCGAGCTGCAGGAGCCGGCGATGTACCGGATCGTGCGCGAGCTCGCCACCTCCGCGCACCAGCCGATGCCGAGGCTGTACATCAGCGACACGAACGCCCCCAACGCTTTCGCCACCGGACGCAACCCGCGCAACGCCGCGGTGTGCTGTACCACCGGCATTTTGAGCATCCTCAGCGAGCGTGAGCTGCGCGCCGTGCTCGGGCATGAACTTTCCCACGTCTACAACCGCGACATCCTGATCTCGTGTATCGCCGGCGCCCTGGCGTCGGTGATCACCGCGCTGTCCTACATAGCGATGTTTTTCGGCGGCGATGACCGGGATGGCGAGAATCCCTTTGCGCTGCTGCTGGTTTCGCTGCTGGGCCCGATCGCCGCGACGGTCGTGCGGCTCGCGGTGTCGCGTTCCCGCGAATACCAGGCCGACGAGTCGGGTGCCGTGCTGACCGGTGATCCCTTGGCGCTGGCGTCTGCGCTGCGCAAGATCTCCGGCGGTGTGCAGGCGGCGCCGCTGCCGCCGGAGCCGCAGCTGGCCAGCCAGGCGCATCTGATGATCGCCAACCCGTTCCGTGCGGGCGAGCGAATCGGGTCGCTGTTCTCCACGCACCCGCCGATCGAGGACCGCATCCGCCGGCTGGAAGCGATGGCGCGGGGTTGATAGCGGCGTGGCCCTTCGGCTTCGACTAGATACGTACCATGGAATTACTGATCGATTGGCTCGATGGAAGCAGTGATTCCGATGCCGGAAGCTAACTCAATGGATATCCACGAAGCCGGATTGTCACTGGACCTGCCCGATTTGATATTCGAGACGCGCGTCGGTGCAGGCATGAACCAGGCGCAGCTGGCCGACGCACTCGGTATCGACAAGGACGTGGTCGCCGCCTGGGAGAAGGGCAGTGACGTGCCGCGTATCGATGTGCTGGAGCGCCTGGCGCGAGTGTGCGGCAAGCGCCTGCACATCCGGATCGACGTGGACTAGGCGGCCGCTTCGGGTCTTTCGGTTTCGGCCAGCTCGCGAACGGGCCGGCGGACATGGCCCGTCTCGAACTCACCCTGGATCCGGATGGTGCCGCCCGTGGCCTCATACTGCTGTCGCCAATCGGTAATCGCTTGGTGCGCAGCATGATCCATGTAGTTGACTGAAATGCTGACCGACACCGTGTGACCAGTCGGGACCGACGCCAGCACGCGGGTCAGCCGGGGCAGGGCGAGGAACGTGCACGCGGTGCCCTCGATGCCCACCTGCCATTCGTCGCGGACGGGCTTCGCCTCGATCTTGACCCGGATCACCCGCCATCCGGTCAACGCGATAGCCAACGCGAGTCCGATCATCACGCCGTGCAGCAGATTGAGGAAGATGACGCTGACCGCCGTCACGACGTACACCGCGAGATCCCGGTGCTTCATTGCGGTTTCGATGTGGGCGGGCTTGAGCAACTGAATGCCGATGACGATGAGCAGGCCGGCAAGGGCAGCGGACGGGATTTTCTCGACGAATTCCGCGAAGGGAACCGTGAACAGCAGGATCCAGACGCCGTGCATTATCGAGGAGGCGCGGGATTTCGCGCCCGCGTAGACGTTCGTTGAGCTGCGCACGATTACACCGGTGACCGGCAGGCCGCCGATGGTCCCCGACACGATGTTGGCGGCACCCTGGCCGATCAGTTCGCGGTCGAAATCGGTGCGCGGCCCGTGATGCATCCGGTCTACCGAAACCGCCGACAGCAGGCTTTCGACGCTGGCGATGAGTGCGATGGTGATCACTCCGATTGCCACCGCGCCCCAGTTGCCGTGCGGAATGTCGGGCAGCCGCAACGCGTTCAGCGGCGACTCGTCGATCTCGATCCGCCTCACGTGGAACGGGAAGGCCAGGGAGATGACCGTCGCCGCCACGATGGCGACCAGTGGGCCAGGGATGAAGCGCAGGCGACCCGGAACCCAGCGCCAGGCGACCATGATGACGATCACCAGGACGCCCAGCAGCACTCCCGGCCGATGCGCGCCCATGATTTGGCCCGGCAGGCCGATGAGGTTGTGCCAGGCCGTGCTTTTGGATTTGCCGCCCAGCAATACGTGCGCCTGCTGCAGCGCGATCGTGATTCCGATGCCGGCCAGCATGGCGTGCACGACGACCGGCGAGATCGCCAGCGCCGCTCGTGCGACGCGGCTGAGCCCCAACAGAACCTGCAGCACGCCCGCGGCGGCGGTGATCAAACACGTTACGCCCCAACCGAAATCGGAGATGAGGCCGGCGACCACCACCGTCAGGCCGGCGGCGGGGCCGCTGACCTGCAGCGGCGATCCGCCGATGGCTCCGACGATGATGCCACCGACGATGGCGGCGATCAGACCGGCCAGGACCGGAGCGTTCGACGCGATGGCAATGCCCAGCGACAACGGAAGCGCGACCAGGAAAACCACGAGCGAAGAGGGCAAGTCGTGCCGCAGAATCGATCGCAATCGGTCGGGGGACAGCGCCTCGATGTGGTGCATCGGTGGCTCCCTCGTTAGGACTAGCGGGGGATGTTCCGATATCCCGCCCTTGCGTTCAGTAACGTCTGCGTAACTGATTGGCGCACAAACGATTACACCCAGCGCAGCACGATGGGAACGCTTGGCTACCTCGTTCGACGGTATGGGCCAGCAAAACCTCGGTCAAGCTGACGGGGCGGGCGCATATGGAATGCAAATGTTTTCGTAATGCCCCGTTAAGCAGGCCAGTCAGAAGCCCGAGCCGTGCACCTCGTGCCCCGGGACCTCGGCGATCAGCCCGTGGTAGGCCTGCTCGACGGACGAACCGTGGTTGATGACCGCGTCGACTTCTCGGGCGATCGGCATGTTCAGTCCGAACTCGTTGGCGAACTCCATGATCACGCTGGCGGCCTTGACCCCCTCGGCCACCTGGTTCATCGACGCGATGATCTCGTCGATCGGCTTGCCGGCTCCCAGCTGCTCGCCGACGTGGCGGTTCCGGCTGCGCTGGCTGGTGCAGGTGACGATCAGATCGCCCAGGCCGGCCAGCCCGGGGAAGGTGTCGGGGTGGCCGCCGATGGCCACGCCGAGCTTCGTCATCTCGCGCAAGGCGCGGGCGATGACCAGCGCGCGGGTGTTCTCTCCGATGCCCAGCGAGTAACCCATCCCCACCGCGATCGCGAAGACGTTCTTCAGGGCCCCCGCCATCTCCGCGCCGACGACGTCGTCGGTCGTGTAGACGCGGAAGCGCCGGGTGCGGAACAACGCCGCCAGCCGGGTGGCCAAATGCTGGTCGGGCATCGCCAGCACCGCCGCCGCGGCATACCCCTCGGCCACCTCGCGGGCGATGTTCGGGCCGGCCAGGATCCCCGCCGGGTGCCCGGGCAGCACCTCCTCGACGATCTGCGACATTCGCATGTTGGTGCCCTGCTCGAGCCCCTTGACCAGCGACACCACCGGCACCCACGGCCGCAGCTCTTTCGTCAGCTCGGTCAGCACGCCCCGGAAACCGTGCGAGGGCACGCCCATGACGACCACGTCGGCGGCATTGGCGGCCTCGGCGAAGTCGGTGGTCGCGCGCAGGGTGTCGCTCAGGACGACGTCGTTGCCGAGGTAGCGGTGGTTGCGGTGATTGTCGTTGATGTCCTTGGCCGTCGCCTCGGAGCGCACCCACTGCAGCGTCGGTCCGCGGCGCGCACAGATCGACGCCACCGTGGTTCCCCAGGACCCGCCACCGAGGACAACGACTTTGGGTTCGCGCTTCGTAGCTGCCATGGCGATCAGCGTATTGCCGACACTCGCGATTTAGAAGCAGTTCATCCGGCCAGGGGCGCCCGGTCGCCCGCGCGGCCGAACACCATCGCCTCCTCGATGCGGTCGAACCGGTAATCGATCGCATCGGCGAGGTAGTTCTGGCGCACATTCCAGGGCCGCTTGGTGCCCGACTTGGGCAGCGCGTGCAGCGAGCGCTTCACATAGTTGGCCTGGATGTCCCAGGCCGGCTTCTCGGCCATCGGCTGGTCGCCCAGGTGCGGGGCGGCGTGCGTGTAGCCGTGAGACGCCATGTGTGCCATCAGCTTTGCCGTTGCCCGAGCGGTGATGTCGGCCCTCAGCGTCCACGACGCATTGGTATAGCCCACGCACCAGAACAGGTTGGGCACGTCTTCGAGCATGTGCGCCTTGTAGACGAAGCGGTCCCGCGGGTTGATCTCGACGCCGTCCAGGCTGATCGTGGCCCCGCCCAGCGCCTGCAGCTGCAAGCCGGTTGCGGTGACGATGACGTCGGCGTCGAGGTGGCCGCCGGATTTCAGCGCGATGCCGGTGGCGTCGAAGTGGTCAATGTGGTCGGTGACCACCTCGGCGCGGCCCGCGGCGATCGCGGTGTACAGGTCGGCGTCGGGAATCAGGCACATCCGCTGGTCCCACGGGTTGTAGCGCGGCTTGAAGTGGGTGTCGATGTCGTAGCCGTCGGGCAGATACCGGGTCGCCACGTATCGCAGCAGCCGCTTGATCAGCCCGGGCATCTTCCGGGAGAAAAACCAGAACACCGCCTCGGTCAGGGCGGAGTATGTCCGGGTGACCAAGTGGGCGGCCCTGCGCGGCAACACTTTACGAGCCGCAGCGGCCACCCTGCTGTATTTGGATGCCGCCATCATGTAGGTCGGCGAGCGCTGCAGCATGATCACTTTCGCCGCGCGCTCCGCCAGCGCCGGGATGAGCGTGATCGCGGTGGCGCCGCTGCCGATGACCACGATCTTCTTGCCGCTGTAGTCCAGGTCTTCCGGCCAGTGTTGCGGATGCACGACGGTGCCGCGGAACTTCTCGATGCCGGGGAAGTCGGGGGTGTAGCCCTCGTCGTAGTTGTAGTAGCCGCTGCCGAAGAACAGGAACCGGCTGCGATAGTGCCTCGTCCCACCGTCTTGCTCGACCGTGACCGTCCAGGTGTCGGTCGACGAATCCCAGTCCGCGGAACGGACGTAGCTGCCGAACCGGATGTGGCGATCGATGCCGTGCTTGCGCGCGGTCGCGATCAGGTACTCGCGGATGTGGGTGCCGTCGGCGACGCCCTCCCTGCGGGTCCACGGCTCGAACGGATAGCTCAGTGTGAAGATGCTGCTGTCGGAGCGCACTCCGGGGTAGCGGAACAGATCCCAGGTGCCCCCGATCCGCTCGCGCCGCTCCAGGATGGCGTAGGTCGTGTGCGGGTTGCGCTCGGTGATCCGGTAGGCCGCGCCGATGCCGGAGATACCGGCGCCGACGATCACGACGTCGAAGTAGCCGGCGTCGACCGCGCCGTCGCCGGCGGCCTCCTGGGGAGTCACGGTCATCGTGAACCTCGCTTGCGCATCCTGGGTCTTGGTCGCGAGCGTAACGCCACGGCGAAAAACGGCGCGAATTTTGTGCGTGGCGTTACGTCCGCGCCGAGAGGGGCCCGGTCCGCTAGCGATAGTTGACGAACTGCAGCGCCACGTCCAGATCGGCCTTCTTCAGCATCGCGATGACGGCCTGTAGGTCGTCGCGCTTCTTGCTGGTGACGCGGACCTCGTCGCCCTGGATCTGGGTCTTGACGTTCTTGGGCCCCTCGTCGCGGATCAGCTTGGTGATCTTCTTGGCGTTCTCGCTGTTGATGCCCTGCTTGAGGGTGCCCGTGACCTTGTAGGTCTTGCCAGAGGCCTGCGGCTCGCCGGCCTCGAAGGCCTTCATCGAGATGTCGCGGCGGACCAGCTTTTCCTTGAAGACGTCGACGGCGGCCTTGACGCGCTCCTCGGTGGACGACGTCAGCTCGACCGCCTCGTCGCCCTTCCAGGCGATCTTGGTGTCGGTGCCGCGAAAGTCGAACCGGGTGGCCAGCTCCTTGGCCGCCTGGTTGAGCGCGTTGTCGACCTCCTGCCGGTCGATCTTGCTGACGATGTCGAACGATGAGTCCGCCATTCGATCCGTCCCTTCATCAGGTGATAGCCGTTTGTGCCCTGTCTACCCGTTCGTTGTAACCTGTCTGGCGGCAGGTTGCCCGAGCGGCCAATGGGAGCGGACTGTAAATCCGTCGGCTTACGCCTACACAGGTTCGAATCCTGTACCTGCCACCAAGGTCAAGTCGTGTTTCCTGCGACCGCAACGGCTTTGAGGGCTGTGACCGTCCGCAGACCGTCCGCAGTAGTTTGCGCAGCGGCGTCAAAAGCACTGGCCACAGCGTCGAGGTCATCAGGGAAAAGGTGTCCGTAGCGGTCTAGCGTCAGCACCGCTGTCTTGTGTCCCAGAAGCCTCTGGACCACTTTCACGTTGGCCCCCGAGCTGATCGCCAGGGATGCACACGTGTGCCGCAGATCGTGCAGCCGTACTCCGTCGCAGCCTTGAACGCCTGCCGTGGCCTTCTGGAAGGTGTAGCGCGCCTGGCCGAGGGTCAAATATCCGCCGCTGCGTTCTGAGGGGAACACCAGTGCTGCGCTATCTTTGTCGGCGATCTCGGTCTCGATCAGGCGGGCCAAAAATGTGGGAATCGGGACCGTTCGGCTGGTGTGGTTCTTCGTCTCGCCTTCGACCAATCCAGTCTTGCGTACGTAGGTCACTGAGCGCCGAACCCGGATTCGCCGCGCCGCGATGTCGAGATCGGCGATCCGCAGCGCTGCGGCTTCACCGAAGCGCAGCCCGCAGTAGCCCAGGACCAATACCAGGGTTCGCAGCTTGCCCGACGCCACCGCTATCCGGTGCAGCTGCTCGTGTGTGAGATAGCGCTGTTCGGTTTCTGGCAGCCTGGGCAGCTCGATTCCGTCAGCGACGTTTGCGGGCAGATGCCTGGCCCGCACGGCGAACTTGAACACCGCGGCCATGAGCTGGTGGGTTTGGCGCACCCGAGAGGCGCTAAGGCCCCTGCCCTCAAAGCGCGACGATCCTCTGACCGACAGGTCAGCGATCCAGACCTGAAGGTCATCGAATCCGATCTCGCGGACCGGTACCTCTCGCCACCGGGGCAGCACGAGCGTGTCCAGCAATGACCGATACCCGGCCACAGTCTTGGGTGCTCTGGTGGCCTTGGTGGAGATCCAGCGCTCCGCGATCACCCCGAATGTGACACCTGACAGTGCCGGATCAGTCCAGGTTCCGGTGACCTGGTCGCTGATTTGTTTGTTGAGCCAGTTGGTTGCGTCGGTTTTGCGCCCGAATCCCTTGGCGTGCTCACGGCCCTGGTCATCGACATACCGTGCCCGCCATCTGCTTCCGCTGCCGTAGTTGGCGCTCGGCACGGTCTGGGTGTTGCCGTGCTCGTCGCGGGTGGTCCGGTGCCAGCGGTCCTCGACGCCAGCCCTGCGATTGCGCCTCATGCCTGCTCCTTGTCTGTTTTGGCTTTCAGTTGCTTGAAGACTCGTTCTGCCGCTCGCTGCTCAATGTCCGGGATGTGGTGCTCCACCAACTCATCCAGCACCGCGCTGGCCGCATCCAGGTGAGCGAACAGATCGCGCCCGAGCTTGGCAAGGCTGTCGTGTCTCTCGAAGTCGGACGGGATGTCGTCCAAGCGGTCTCGGACGGTCTTGGAGACCCGGTATAGCTCAGTGCGCGCGGTGAAGGCTGCATCAGTCAGCGCTCCCAGCACGTAGTGGAGGTCACGCACCCCCTTCGGCCTCCGGCCCAGCAGGGTGTCCAGGGGCAGGCCGTAGAGATCCGCCATCGCTGCAGCCTCGTCCAGCTTTACCTCGCGGTCCCCCGCCTCAATTTTGGCCACCGTGGTCGGGTGCATGTTGTCAATTCCCATGGCGGTCAGCCGCTTTGCGACTTCGGCCTGCGACCAGTTTCGTCGGTCACGCTCATGGAAGATGCGTTCCCGAAATCGGTCCATGTTGGCCGGGCGATTTCCCATGAGAGGAAAGTTAGTCCTCATCGGTTGACTAGCGCAACAAACTGGACTGACACTGATTCAGCAACCCCTCATCGGGAGGGAAACCGATCATAGGAAGGAGGGGCGGCGTGAGTGCCGACTCCTACCCCGACATCGCTGCACCGGTCACCGAAGCTCAGCGGGCGGCATTAGAAGACTCCGCACGTGCCGTTCTCGGCGAGATCCAAACTGACTACCTCAGCTCAACCGGGATGCAGCAGCTGACAGGCATCCCCGCCTCGACATGGCGCTACTGGGCAACCATCGACAGTGGGCCGCGCTCGTTCAAGATTGGGCGTCGCCGAGTGTGGCGCAGGACCGACGTGCTCGCGTGGATTGCACAGCAGGACGCTGCAACGGGCGCTGGTGGTGTCTGAAGACCGGCGGCGGCGTGAGTGAGACTTACGGCGCGAGGCGAACCGAAAAGTACATGGCAAGGTGTTGACCCTGCAAAATGAGTTCTGTCTCCGCGCCCAGATCGCGCCGTCGGCGAACGAGTTCACCCAGCCCCATGCTGCGGCACGCCGAATTGCTGACACTGCGCGAGTTCGGAAAGTCACTGACTGACGACCGTCGCCTGCGGGGATGCGGGCGAAAAATACGGCGCGGCGTTGTCGGCGACGCCGATGAGATTTTAGAGACGACGTGCTACTGCCACCGAGCGTGGCTTTGCCCAGTTTGCGGTGACCGCGTCGCCCGCGAGCAGTACCGGAGGGTTACTAAGACGCTCACGGCATGGACCGCCCAAGGCGGCTCGGTGGCGTTTCTGACGCTGACCCAGAGCCACAGCGCCGAGGATGAATTGGACATCTTGTGGGACCGTCTGGAAGACGGTTGGGACACGATGCTGCGCGGCTCGGGCTGGCGCGCCGACCAGAAGTCGTTTGGATTGCGGGGCTATGTCCGGCTCACCGAGGTCGTTCAGCATCCTGACAATGGCTGGAATGTTCATTTTCACGTGAATCTGCTTTTCGATGAGGAACTCGATCACCAGCGATTGTGTCAGCTGAAGGACCGGCTCACGGCGCGCTTCGTGCGGGGCATCAGGGCTGCAGGAGGACAAGCATCTTTCGCGGGACAGGACCTTCACCCGATGGAACCCAACTCTGAGAACCGACTCGCTGGCTACTGCGTCAAAGGCACCACTGTCGGCCAGTCAGAGGGCTCGAAGACCCCAATGGGGATCCTGACCAGTCTGAAGGAGACCGGAGAGGGGGTCGGCCTATGGAAAGAATTTAGCGCTGCGGTGACGGAGAAAAAGCGCAGACGGTACAACCCCTCGCAGGGTATCGGCAAGCTGGTTCGGACCGGCCGTTACATCGGACCTGCAAGTGGTGGACGGGAGGCTATCTCTTGATGTCTATGGCCCTTAATTCGACTCCATCCCGTAACCAAACCTATAGAGAAATCAACACTCTGACAGAGTCCCTGATGAATGTTGCTTCAACGCACTGTTTTTCAGCTCTTCTACATCCAGAACAGATAGGGAGCGATGTTATCAGCCCAACTCAGACCAAGTGAGGTGTGAGATGCAGACGAAGTTGATCGACCAGCGTGGTGTGGCGAACGAGTACGGGGTGCCAGTGCAGACCCAGAACAAGCTGCACGACCGGGGTGCATTCGCGCAGCGATTCAGGATCGGAGGCAAGTGGTACTACCGCCGCTCTCAGCTGGAGGCCTGGCTCGATGCGCAACGAGTGGTGGCCACACATCGCGGGGTGAAAGCCCTTCCGACCTCCACCAAAAGCGATGAGTCATGCTGTGCCGCAAGACCGGATGGTGCGGCGCACGGGGTGGTGATGACTGATGGCTAAAGAGGAAAGCCGCCCCGGCATGAACACCGAGGCGACCAACCAGCAACACGAAGGCCATCACTGCCAAGATCAGGCTCCTTGTGATTCTAGTGCATCCTGGTGGCAAGCGGAGTTGCACGGAGACCGGCATAGCGACGACTCCCATGCCGCGTTGGCTAAGCCGGAAGTGCCGCCGCCCTGCGGCAGCATCAATGGTGCTGCGGTGCTCGAACAGGTTGTGGCGTGGTTGCGGCGGTTCATCAGGGTGACGTTCGACCACGACTATCAGCTGTTGGCGCTCTGGATCGTGCACACCTACCTGGCGGTGGAGTGTTACACCACACCGCGCTTGCAGCTTGACTCTCCGGTTGAAGGGTCGGGCAAGACGACAGTTCTCGATCACTTCAAGCGATTGGCGCACAACCCGATTCAAATCGCATCGCTATCGTCACCGGCGCTGCTGCCGCGCCTGATCAACAACGGGATGCGCACAATCCTGCTCGATGAGGTACATCGCACGCTGCGTCCCGACAAGCCAGGGGTCAGCGACCTTGTGGCCGTCATGAACACCGGATACCGGCGCGGCGCGACGCGGCCAGTCAATGTCCCCATGAAGGGCGGGGGCTGGGATGTTGTGGACATGCCGACCTTTGCGCCCGTTGCGTTAGCAGGCAATGACCCGAACCTGGAAAACGACACCCGTTCAAGGACGATCCGCGTCTTGCTGATGCCTGACCTTGACGGCAGCGTCGAGGATTCTGATTGGGAATACCTGGAGGATGACGCCAAGGTGCTGCAGGAGAAGATTGCGTTGTGGGCCGACAGTGTCCGCGAGACGGTCAAGGGGATGCACGTCGAGGTGCCGACAGGATGTATCGGTCGGTCGAAGGAGAAATGGCGTCCGCTCAAGCGGATTGCGGTGGCCGCCGGGGGATGTTGGCCGAAGATCGCTGACGAGCTGATCATAAACGGGCTGCAAGAGGAGGCCGCCGTTCGCGAGGCCGGGCTGAAGAAACAGCCGCCCGGCGTGGTGCTGCTGATCGATCTGTATGCGGTCTGGCCGTACTCCGCCGCCTTCATGCCGACTACGGAGCTGGTTGACCTGCTAGTGGCTCACAATCCAAGTTACTGGGGCGAGGAGAGCCCCTACGGCAAACGTCTCACCGAGACCCGGCTGGGACACATGATCAACCGGGCCACCAATTCAACCTCGACACGGCCTGGCGGGAAGGGACCCCGGGGCTACACGCGATCCGCACTCCAGATCGCTTGGGACAGACTGCGGATCGGGCACACCGATCTGGCTGACACCGTCTCGGCTAACCCGAGCAACCCGGCGAACCCGGCGGACCCGGCGCATAAATCTGCCCAACCAGCATCTGACGGTACCGGGTTAGCCGCGCTCTCCGGGTGTACCGAGTCGGACAAGCGCAGCACCGAGTTACACAAGACCACTACCTCTTCCGAGGGTTCGCCTGCGGAATACGACCTACACCAAAGTTTCGACGCACTGACCAATGACTTGCTCACCGAGTTCTGCGTGCCCGAGGCGAAAGGCCGCGTCACCACTGGCCACGCGCCGCAGCCGCGACCAGACCGCAAGCCGGAGTTCGTATACGGGTTTTGCGAGTGTGGCGACATGTCAGGACCCCCGCTCGTGGACCAGGAGACAGGCCTGTGCCGTTCGTGCTGGGGGTGCGCCCCGATCAAGGCGGGCGCATCGTGACCGGCGACGGTGGGGAGCCCAGAGATAGACGCCCTACCAACGGAAGTCGAGGAAATGGTTGTCGTCGCCGAGGAGCACATCCACGCGGGTAATCAGCTCACGGTTGGTTAGTTAGGCGCGCCAATGGACCGCTCGTCCAAGGAGGAGGCCTGGGTAGCTCTTGATGTGCCTGGTGTCGGCACGGGGTGCTCAGACAGGGTGTGGGGTTCCACAGCGTGCCGGTACCTATAGAACTTTCGCAATGACCAGACACCAAACCGCATTTCGAGTCGCATTGCCGATCTGTCATCGCCGCAGGCATCGCCTTGGTTGCCTTCTGAGTCCGATGCCACGAAAACATAGTGGGACCAGTGGTTTTCGATTACAGGGTAGTGCAGTGGCCGGTTCACGTTTGCTTCGAGCATGAGCGGATTGACCGCAGGGCAACAAGGTTTGACACTGGATGTCCTCAAAACCTCAAATGAAGCTTGCTTCAAACCTGTAGTGACCCTATAGCGAACTGGCAAATAGCGGCGACTTCTGAAGGTTTGTCCGACGGCCCCGGTCTCTCACCTGTAGTCGAAACGCGGGTACAGGTCGGTTTTGGCCCTCGACGCGGGGCGCTTCCCGTTAGGGTCTCGCCGGGTCTCGCCGCCCACTAGACATCGCTCGGCACGGAGAACGGCACGCGTCAACCGAGCCGATGTCGTGGCATCAATGTCAATTTCCCGCGAAATAAGCGGTGGTCACCGTGTGAGTCTCGGGTGGTGGGAAGTTTGCGATGCCGAGCGGACCAACCTTCACTGTCCACAGGGGATGAGAGCGATCTATCGCAGGCGTGCCTGGCGCGGGAATCAGGACAGCGGGACTATCAGAGGGGCATCCATAAGCGCCCAAATAGCCGTCATTGCGTACGACCCAAGCGCCGCCGTTGCGGAGGCGGCATTGCGTGCCGTCGTCGAGAAGCAATGCAAACGGTTCCGGCGTTGGCGGCGGTTCTGCAGCAGGAAGCGCATCGGTATAGAACTCCCGGTAAAGCTGTTTGTCCCAAGGGGTGTACAGGCACAGCAAGGTTCCTGGCATTGATGGCCAGCACACATCAGCGTCGGCTGCGGAGGGGTAACACTTGTAAATGTTGAAAGACACTGCCGCTGGCGATGCGTCGCATCCGAAGACTTGATGAGCATTGCCGGGTGTCTGCCCCTCTCGGTAGCCGTTGGCTGGCTGGCCGTTCACGACGGGCACTACGGTTATGACTTTCGTTGCCACTGGTGCCGCACTCGTCGGGGCGGCGGCTGGCGGAGGCGGCGCAGCAGCACTGCTTGCGGAGACCGAGGGTGGGTGAGCGGTGGTCGAGGTTGCGGCCGTTCCGTGGCTTTGACGCCACGGGTGCCACGTCAGAACAACAGCGGCAATCACTACCGAAACTGCGAGCACGGCCGCAGGTGCGTGCCAGCGTCGCGGTGGGCCGCTCGTGGAAGCGGCTTGTTCGGGCTTACTCGCTGCGGGGGCCGGTGCGGTAGGTGCCGCAGCGGAAGCCTCCCCTGGGGTCGCGGCTTGTTTCAGCGCGCGGGCGAAATCAGCGCACCGGGAAAACCGCTTGCCGGGGTCCTTGGCAAGTGCCACTGCAAGCACCGGGTCCAGTGCCGCGAGGTCGCGACGACTGTCCGCCAAAGCCGGAGGCGACGAATTGAGGTGGCGGCTGATCACGACTGCCGGATTCGAGTGCGGGAAAAGGTGTGATCCGGTCAGCAAGTGATAGGTGGTGGCAGCTAGTGCGTATTGGTCGGCGCGACCATCGATCTCCTCGCCCATCAGTTGTTCGGGAGCAGAGTAGGCGGCCGTTCCCACCGTCATATTGGTCGAAGTCAGCCCGCTGATGTCACCGACATCGCGTGCTATGCCGAAGTCCGCCAGCAGAATCCGTTGCCCGTCATCCTGGTCATCAACATGAGTGAGCATGACGTTGGCGGGTTTGACATCGCGGTGTAGCAGGCCCTGTTTGTGGGCGTAGTCGAGCGCACTGGCCACGGCGGTGACGATCCGCAAGACCTGATCAACAGGTATTCCCGACGGATAGCGGTCAGTGAGAAGCCGGAACGCATCGAGGCCATCGACATAATCCATCGAGATCCACAGCTGGCCGTTGAACTCACCCCGGTCATGGACGCTGACGATGTTCGGATGCCAGAGCTTTGACGCGAGATCCGCCTCGCGATTGAAGCGGGCGCGGTAGTCAGCGTCGGCGGATATATCGGCGGGAAGCACCTTCAGGGCATCACGACGCGGCAGGCGGGGGTGCTCGGCTAGATAGACCTCGCCCATGCCACCGGAACCAAGCAGTCGCACGATCCGATAGCCGCCAAAAGTTTCCCCCGCGCTCAATGGCATGTGCGGATACTACGAACCACGGCCCGCTGCCGAGGTGAATTGATCACAACCACTTTGTCGAAACCCACGTGCCGCTGGCTCCCCAGGGCTAACCTGCTTTCGGGGCTCGGGGGCTGAGTTCGCCAGGGGAAATCTAATGAGGATGCGTCTGAAGGTTCGCGCCGCTGCAGGATTCGGGTTGGCTGCGACGATGACATTGTTTTGCGGCGGCATCGGTTGTGCGGCACCACCTGCTGGTGCCGACTCCCGAACTAGTGGTCATCTTCCTGTTCCCATGGGGCCGCAGTTGGGCCAACCTTGTAATGACCCTCTCAAGTTGGCATACGATCCCTCGGGCCAAGCAGTGGTGTGCACCCGCGCCGGTACCTGGGTCCAGTCCGTAATGCCTTCGACGGTCCACTTGCTGGGCGCACCATGCTCCCCATCTGATCCAGTGGCCAAAACGCCGGATGACCACCTGATTGGATGCCAATCAGGGCTATGGACGCTCTACCACCCATGACGCTGCGAAGCACAGCGCAGATTGCAATGCAGACAATGTGGTCATAAAAGCTGCGCTGGCTCAAGAAGTTTCGCTGAGAAAGGTCATGTGATGATCAAGCAACTCCTCGCAGTTTCTTCTACGTTGTTCGCGACGGCTATTGGAACGACGGTTATCGCAGCTCCATTGGCATTCGCGGACGCCTATTGCGGGCAAGCCAGTAGCGGAGCGAGTGTTTACGCGGGCAATTCGGACACCTCTTGCGATTTCGCTATGAGCACTGCCGAGGCATATTGGAACTATGGCAAGGGGTCACAGCCGTTCAGTGTGCACAGCCCGGTGACCGGTCAGGATTACACGATGACGTGTACTAACGCTGGCTCGGTGTGCCAGGGCGGGAACAACGCCGTGGTGTACCTACGGCACTAATGGGTAGTACACCCGGCTTGCTGGGTCTTCACCCAAACTCCAGCGACACGGGAAGGATTTGCGTTAATGAGGAATCATATGGTTGGTGGCATCTCCGTACATATGCAATTTCAACGAGTTATTTTCATGGTGAGCGCAGCATTGACTTGCACGGCCTTGGCAGTCCCATCCCAGGCTCATGCAGAAACCCCCTTGGCGGCTTTCTGCACTGATAACGCGGCACAACTTCAAAGAACTATGCATGAGTCGGGGCTTGACCCAGCCCAATGGGCAAGTGATCCGAACAACCTTGCTAGGTTTGGCTTTCAAGGGCCTGGCGACATCGACACCCTGTACCACATGGTCATTGACAAGGGTGCGCCTTATATCACTTCGCATTGGTCGAACGAGAATGCCCGCATCGAATGGCGTTGCGCGGGTCAGCCTTGATGCGATCAAGATGCGGACTCAATGCGCGATTCATCAGGGTAGGCGATGGTTTGGCGAGAATCAGACGATGCGATAGGTGACCTACTGCGGTGTGACTCTCCCCGACTGGCGGGTGATCTGGACTACCCGCAGAAAATTGACTCCTGGTGGTCAGGTTGCAATGTGCCAATCGACAGTGCGTTGCTGGGGCGGCAGGACCTATTCAATATGGCCTCAAGAGCGCGCGAAAGTGACGATCTGGTACCGCTGCTCTGGCATGTGCTGGCATGGGGCGCGATGGGGGACCTACGCAATGCTCCGACCGTCGTCCGGAGCGCCGAGGACAGTGTCGGTCGATCTCGCCTGAACGACATACTCGCCGCCGCTGCCGCCGCAAGCTACCGTGGCGACATCCAAGCCGCTTATCGGGCAATCCACCGCAAGATCAAACGGCTCGGCCCCGCATTCTTTTCAAAATTCCTTTACTTCACGGGCGACCGTGATTCGGCGTATCCCCGCTGCATGATTCTCGACTCGCGGGTCGCCGAGGCGGTGATCACCCTTACCGGCAACGACTTCCTTGACCAGAAGCCCAGCGTGTACTCGCAGTTTTGCGGCAATATCCGCCGCTGGGCCGACCGATACGGCGAAGAGCCAGACCTGATCGAGTTCAAGCTCTATAAGTTCGGCCAGCTCATCGGTTCGCGCCGCTGGCGCTGGCTGCATGCGGAGGCTTGCCTGTACCGTGCCGGGGCCGCCAGCGTGGGATTCGACGATATTGTGCGCGAAGTCGCGGGTGCCGAGCGGCGCTGAACAGACGCTCTGCTAAGCCACTGCCTATTCATTTGCTTGTATCGAAACAGAGCTCATATGAGACAGCGATCGGCGCACTACCAGATGTCGACTTCGCCCACTTGACGATGTATCGAAACTTCGTCTCACACAAAGTGTCTCAAATGACTGTCTGAGCTTGTTCCGGCCTTGGCCGCTATGGAGATTGCCCGCGCAACTGTTCGAGCCAACATGCGTACCTCGGAGAGGTTCGCGCGGCTCATCGACACGTCTGCGAACTTGCCTAAATGGCCTGGGCAGACGCGTCCCCGACCGTAGACTGGCTATTCCAAATTGGCCCGGATTCAGGAGCTTCTGTCTGGTGCAAGTCGGAGTCGTTGGTCTTGGAGAGGTCGGTCTCAAGTTCGCCGCGCTAGTTGCGGAGGCCGGCTTGCAGGTCATCGGAATCGACAAAACGCAAACCCGTCGGGCCACGGCGCTCGACGGATTACGCGCAGCCGGCTATGAATTCGAGATACCCGGGCTGCGAATCTCCGATGTTGTACAGCCCTGCGACGCCTATGTGATCTGCGTGGACTCTCCGGTGGACCCCGCTACCAAAAAGACCCGACTCGACAACCTCCTCTCAGCAGCACGAGCCGTCGGTCGGGTCCTGCGAAGCGGTGACCTCGTGATCGTGCGCTCAACGGTCCCTGTAGGTACGACGCGCACGATGGTCGCGCCCCTCCTCATCGAATGCTCAGGGCTAGCCGGGCACCAACTGCTCCTCGCGTTCGCGCCGGAGCGGACGACGACTGGCGGCACCCTGGATGAATCGCGGCGGATACGTCACCTTGTCGGCGGATTGGACAGACGGAGTACCCGTCGTGCAGTCGATGTTATGGAGAGCTCGGGTATGCGTTGCGTCGCGATGGAATCCTTGGAGGCAGCTGAACTCGGGAAGCTGGCGAGCAACGCGGTTCGAGACATCAACCAGGCACTTTCCAATCAGTTGTGCCAGGTCGCCGAGATTCACGGTGTTGACATTCGACGCCTGGTCGACAATGTGAACTTGGACTACCCGAGAGACCGATTGAGGCACGCAAGCCCCGGGGTGGGAGGGTCATGCCTCACAAAGGACTCATACATCCTCGCAGAGTCGCTAGATCCTGTGCGGCCGGAAGACACCCTGTTCGGCCGGGCGCGCCTCGTCAACGATCATGCGCAGGTGCCGACAGTCGCGAGTTTTCGGCGACACTTCGCCGGTCGAGACACCGCAACGGTTCGGGTCCTCGTCTGCGGAGCCGCATTCAAAGGAACGCCGCCGACCACCGACACTCGTAACTCAGTCGGGCTCGGTGTTGCGCGCGAGCTTCACGATCAGGGGTTCATGGTCTCGGTGTTCGATCCCGTCGTCGACCGCACAGCGATCCGAACCGCCGGACTGCAGCCGTGCCCGCGCCCGGACGCGGCCAGTTGGGATGCTCTGCTCATATACAGCAATCACGTTTACTTCGCCTCAACGGGCGCCTGCGAACAGCTCCTCCGAGCCGTCACCCCAGGCGGATTCATCTATGACCCGCATCGCTGGCTGGACGAATCGACCGCATCGAACCTCACACCCGGCTCTCTATACAGAACCCTTAGCCAGGAACGGGTCCTCTGATGCCGTCGCAATTGCAGCTCTCGGCGGAAGGGACATCGATCGAAGTCGAGGGCGTTGTGAATACGCCCTCATCCGACCTCATTCTGCCGCTGCTGCCAGACGTAACCCGGATTACGAACAACGGCCAGAAGACCCTGCTTGACAGCAGGTGGGGTTTTGGGCGCACCCGCAGCGCGGCACTTCCGTTACGCGCAACTCCGACGTGGCATGAAGTACTCTACGGAGCCCTTCGTTACTGGCATGGCGCCGCCCACGCGCTAAATGGGCGCGTCGTTTTGGATGCCGCGCTACTGGTCCAGGGCGGGTGCGGACTAATCGTCGCCGGATCGGGCAAGTCCCACTTCGCCGCAGCGTGCGCGCAGATCGCAACTGTGGTCAGCGACGACACGGTGATCGTGGAGCACCGCGGAAACGGACTGGTCGGAACGGGATGGTGTCGACGGGCGATCCGCAGCCGCACTGGTCTCTCGTTCGACTCACCCAAGTGGGGAGTGAGTTCAGCGCCCATATCGGCGATCGCCTTCGTCGACGGGGCATACGGGCCACCACAGCTGGACTCAGTTTCCGAAACCGACGCTCATTCCTGGCTCCTCCAGGCGTCCATCCAGAAGATACTCAACACGCGTTCTCGACCAGCAAGTTTCGCCCAGGCATTCATCGGATCGCCACAGGCCGCGCGAGCGGTCGCCGACCGCGTAGAAGGTTGGAGAATACCGGCGATTCGAGCGCTGGGATCGGTCGATCCGCGCGACTTCTGGGCCAGGGTGTACCAGTGCGCAGCTTAGTTCTCGTCTCTCCGTTTTTCGTTCCGCATATCGGCGGAATGGAGCGCGCACTTCACCGAATCATGATCGCCCTCAAACGCCGTCACTGGGACGTCTCCGTATACACGTCCCATCACACACCGCAATACGACGATCAGGTGCCTGTGAAGCGGGCTTGCAGCACGCTCAGCGAGTGGGCTGATTCGATCCCGGCGCACATCCGCGCCGTCGATCCCGACAGAACGGCAGTTTTGTTCGCTTCATTCGGCCCCGGCACCGGCGAACAACAGCTGCTGGCCGGCTCCGAATTCCGGGAGCGGGGTGGCCTCACCGTCTGGAGGACACCAACTGCTGATCATGCTCGTCGGAACATCTCGGGCCAACCCCTTCAACTTCGACGTGCGATCGACCGAGTGGTCGCGAACAGTCGTTCGTCGCAAGCGATGACCCAGGAAATCGTACCCGAGGTACCGGTCTCGGTGATCCCAAATCTGTTGCTCGAAGAGGAAGTCGCACAGCACGATGAGGACCTTATAAGCCCCCGAAGTGCCGACATCGCCTGGGCGGGAAGGATCGAGCCACGAAAGCAACCCGGCCTGCTGGTCGAGGCTCTCAATCTCGCAGTGCGGATAGGGAAGAACGTTGTGGCACAACCCGTTCCATCCCATGGAAATACGAATCTCTACGAGCAATTCTGCGGCGCGCTGGACAAGCGAGTCGAGACCCTTAAACCCACCGACGGGATGCACCGCAACGTAGCCCGAGCCAGTGTCTTCCTGCATATCTCGTCACGAGAGGGCTCGCCAAATTCAGTACTGGAAGCAGCGTCGCGAGGTCAGAAAATTCTGGTGAGTGACATCCCGGAATGTCGAGAGCTGCTCACTGGTCTCGAAGCCGCCGCATGGCTACACGCTCCCCGTGACTTCGAGGACGCATTTGCCCGGCTGTTGGCTAGACCCGACTCGATCAGCGCCAGACGAAGCGAGGCATCACTCATCCGGCGGCGGCACAGCGAAGCCGTCATAACGGAATCCTGGCACCGCATCCTGACCCCGGGGGGAACCATTGGCTAGCTCCCTCGTCTGGTACGAGGAGTCAATCGCTGACTTCACGGAGCAGGCGCTGCACGTCCGCGCTGACAACTCAGTCGACGTCACGGGCAAGGCACGCGTCCACCTCGGATCCATCGACCTCTCGTCGCCCACCCCCGCCGGTGGCGGACTCGGATTCTCAGTTCCGGAATTGACTTTCGGCATCAACATACGATTTGATACCGATCGATCCGGCCGGTCACCGCTCCCGTCCTCGGTCCGAAGATTGCCGATCTACGCCGATCGAGCGGGAATCGATCTCAAGTACATTCGAATCGAATTCGCAAGCCGACTACCCGAGCACAAGGGACTGGGATCGACGACACAGTACCTGATAGCCATCCTTCAAGGCTGCCTCGCACTACTGGATCGACCGCTCCTATCGATTCAGGGATTAGCAATGATCGGAATCGGAGCGGAGTCATCGCTCGGCATTCGTTTGGCGTTCGATCGCCGGCCGCTGCTGGACCTCGGGGGCACTTCTCCGCCAACGTCACTGACGCCATACCCCATTCGGAAACCCCGTTGTGGAGCTTTCCGGATGAATTTACCCTCGGACTGGCGTGCCCTTGTCGCCTGGCCGCGTCACGTATCGGGACCGCAGGACACCGAGGATTCCGCCTTCTGGGAAAATACACTTCCGGTTTCCGAATCCCGCACTGACACCGCGACGAAGTCAATACTGACCCAGATCATCCCCGGCGTCATCGACGAAAGCTTCGACACCTTCAACCACGGGCTCCGATTGTTAAATCAGTCCAGCTCAAAACCGGAAGAGTGGGGTATCCAGCGATCCCCGGTCCTCTTGCAAGCCGAGCGACTGACGGCGATGGGCCACATCCCCCTTTTGAGCTCGGTCGGGCCGGCGCTCGTCGTCTTCGGGCCGTCAACGGCATCGCTGCAGTCTGCTAGCGCACTCTTTCAACAAGACCGCACGTACTGGTGCTACGTGATATCGAGTTTGGCAGGCGGGGTGTCGACATGAAAGTGGGCGTCATCGGGGTCGGACACGTCGGGAGGAACGTGTCCCAGCGACTCGTTGCCAAGGGCGTCGATGTGGTCGAGTTCGATACAGCGAGCGGAGCCCTATACCCGACAGACGAACTGTCGCAGTGTGATTTCGCTACGATCTGCGTCGACACCCCGCGCCGAGACAACGGTCAGGTCTGCCTCTTCAACGTCGTGGACGCAATCCAGTCGCTTCCGACAGACAAGATTCTGCTCCGCTCCACCGTGCCTCCCGGCACGACGGACACATTGGCACGCAAAACCGGCAAAGCGATATGTTTCAGCCCCGAGTACGTGGGCGAATCGCCATTCGCTCAGGACGGCTGGAAGCAGTGGGCACACGACCAGCTGTTCCAGATCATCGGCGGATCCCCAGAACACACTAGATGGTTCGCCGCGCACCTCACCGAAATTCACGGCGCCGAGACACGAATATTTCAATGCACTGCGATCGAGGCCGAAGTAGCCAAGTACATGGAGAACAGTTACTTCGCGATGAAGGTGACTTTCGTGAATCAGTTCTACGACCTCTGTGAAGCTCTGGGAGCCGACTGGTTCACGGTCCGCGAGGCATGGCTTCTAGATCCTCGCGTCGACCGCGACCACACGGCGGTATTCCCGCAATCCAGAGGATTCGATGGCCGTTGTCTTCCAAAAGATCTGGATGCGATCGTGGAGACAGCCAAACGTGTCGACGTCCGAATGTCCGTCCTGCAGGCGGTTCAGGAAGCGAACGCCCGCTACCTCGCCGACTGGCCGCCCAAGTAGCGCGAGACCGCATGCACTATGTCCCCGACAACCTTGCGCCGCTCCGATGGCCAGTGAGCCGAGTCAGCCGTGATGTCACCACTAATGTCCAAGCGCACTGGGAACACTGCGGGATTCGGGCCGAAGTCGAAACCGTAGGATTCCCTGAATCTGCGGACACTGTCACGGTCCTTCAAAAGCAGAGCGTATCGCGTCTCCTCCACATTTCGACTACCGCGAATAGCCTGCACCTTCAACACGTTTCGCACTCTCGTCGCCAGGTCGCACTCAATCCAGACAGCAACGTCGTGAACGGTCGAGCGGAACGGAGCCACCCATGAATCGAGGATGATTCGAGGGGTGTCCCGCAAGACGTCGAGCAGCAGATCGTCCAGTTTCATTTCCTTCTCGGAGGAGCGCAGCGACTCCATCTGCGTGCGATCGGCGATCCAGTCGACCGACTCAAGACCAAGATCACTCGTGAGCAGAGAAGAGGCGCAAACGTATTCGCACCCCAGGAGCGCGGCGACGTATCGTGAGAACACCGATTTCCCGCTCGCAGACCAACCGGAGACCACGACACGAAGATCCGGTCGCTGGCACAACGAGACGACGATCGGATCGCTTTTCAACTCGTGCAGGCCCGGCTCGAGATCCACGCACAGCATCCTCGCACGCGTGGGGACCGCCCCAGGGATAGACGCGAGATTGGCTCTACGCGTCTCGCCGCCGAGACAGCACTACTAGTCGGCCTCTCGGCCATCGCAATCCCTGCAGAGCCAGTGTTCGTCCGCTCAACGAATCGGACCGCCAGGCTACCGAGCGCTTATGGAACGTCCTGAGCTGCACCCAGTGGCTACCGCCATCAAACGACACTAGATGGCGTGTGATAAGTGCTATAATTAGCTGTGCTAAAAACTGACCCGCAATCCGTCGCTCCGCCGCGCGGTGGACTTCGCGTCGGCTACGTGCGGGTCAGCACAATCGCGCAGACGCTGGAGCAACAGAACGCAGCTCTCGCCGGTGCTGGAGTCACGAAGACGTTCTCCGACATCATGTCTGGCGCTCGAGATGAACGTCCGGGCCTAGCTGCGCTCCTCGATTACGTCCGCGAGGGTGACACAGTCGTCGTGTGGAAGCTGGACCGGCTGGGCCGCAATACGCTTCACATCTTGGAAACGGTCAAGATCTTAACGGATCGCGGCGTAACACTCGTGTCGACTTCCGACGGGATCGACTCGTCAACGGCGGCTGGCCGCATGATGATTGGGGTCCTCGGATCTCTCGCGGAATACGAACGGGAGCTGGTGAAGGAGCGTACGGCGCTGAAGCGCGCGGTGTCCTTGGCGAACGGCACCAAGTTTGGGCGGAAGAAAAAAGTCCCGGACCCGAGCCACATTGCCACGGCGAGGCGGATGAAGGACGACGGTCACACCGCACGCGACATAGCCAAGTACCTCGGCGTCAGCCGGGCCACGCTTTATCGGTATCTGTCCGAAGAAGCTGCCTAGCCTCCGTCCGGCTTCCCCGGTTGGAGGTCGGGATGAACCTGCATTCCCCGGCGGGGGATCGACACGTTGCTTCCCCGGGCGGGGGACTTCCCCCGCTGGGGGACGGACGCCTGCTTCCCCCGGCGGGGGACAGGATCGCCCTAGCGGCCAGCTGTCGGTGAAGCCCTGCACGACTTGAAGATCCGACAACTTCCATTTGTTGCCTCGGACGTGTCGGTGGGTGAAAGGAGACTCGACCTATGACAATGACTCCCGCTCAACTTGACCGCGCGTGCGGCGTTCTGCTCGGCACGGCAGCCGGTGATGCACTTGGAGCGCCCTACGAGTTTGGCCCACCACGCGGACCCGAGCTAGAAGTCGCCATGACGGGTGGCGGTGTATGGGAGCCCGGTGAATGGACCGACGACACGTCGATGGCCATCGCCCTCGCCGAAGCCCTTGCCGCCGGGGCTGATCTGCGCGAGGAAACGGTGCTCGATGCCGTCGTTCAGCGTTGGCATGATTGGTCGAAGCATGCGAAAGATGTTGGCATCCAGACCAGCCAGGTCTTACGGACCGCAAGCTCACACCGTCTGAGCGCACGGACTGCCCGCGAGGCATCGGCCGCACTTCACAACCGCACAGGCCGCACAGCGGGCAACGGCTCCCTGATGCGGACAGCCCCAGTCGCTTTGGCTTTTCTTGACGACGTGAGCGCTCTCACCGAGACAGCGCGAACAGTGAGCGAGTTGACCCACTTCGACCCCGAGGCGGGCGATGCGTGCGTTCTATGGTGTCTGGCGATCCGCCACGCCATCCTGACCGGCACCGTGGATGCACGTATTGGTTTGCGCCACTTACCTGCTGACCGACGAGACACCTGGGCAGCACGGCTCGACGCCGCAGAGAATGCCAAGCCAGCTGATTTTCCGAATAACGGCTGGGTCGTCACAGCCCTGCAGGCTGCGTGGTCGGCCATAACCACCACCCCCATCCCGACCGATAATCCCGCAACGGGAGTCTTCCGGGCCGATCACCTTCGCTTGGCGCTTGACGCCGCAGTTCGGTGTGGGAATGACACCGATACTGTCGCAGCCATCGCGGGCGGATTGCTTGGCGCGGCCTACGGAGCGTCGGCGGTTCCTGCCCAGTGGCGTCGCATCCTGCACGGCTGGCCAGGGATACGAAGCCGAGACTTGGTGGCGCTCGCAACTCGAATCGTGAAAGAGGACGAATCAGTCAGCTACGACCTGTACCGGATGACTCCGGTCCAGCATCCACATGATGATGGAGTTTTGTTGGCCGATGTCGCAGCGTTGCAAGGCATCCCGTCCGGTGTGGACGCCGTGGTGTCCTTATGTCGTGTGAATGATGATGATCTGCCGCTGGATGTCGAGCAGATCGACGTTCGGCTGATCGACATCGAAGGCCCGGACGCCAACCTGAACCTGGATTTCGTGCTCACCGACACTGTGCGACTCGTCGAGCAGCTGCGCAACGAGGGACGCACGGTGCTCCTGCACTGTGCCGCCTGTCAGAGCCGGACGCCGACTTTGGCTGCCCTCTACGGCGCCCTCAAGGAAGGCATCAGCGGCGCGCAGGCGATGCAGGACATCACTAAGGTTCTGCCGGATGCATCGCCGAACAGCGACTTTCGCGAGGCGATAGGGCGATTGGCGCCGTAAGCGAGCTGTGAGGGTTTCCCAGACTGGCCCTTGCCGAGGCTATGACCTTGCCTCGCCGTGGGTGTTGCCATGCCTGTCAGGCGGAATCGCGCGAGATGCCCCGGCCCGATCACCGGTGTTGTTGCAACCAGAGTTGCAGCGCCTGCTCGATTACTGCATCGGGTTTGACACCATCGGCGGCTGCGGCTTGCTGGACAGTGTCAATCAAGGAGACTGGCGCGCGTCCTGGATATGGATTCCGCGAGTCATCGCTTGGAGCCGGTTGGTGTGAGAGCTCGTTCCACGGCCAGTTCCGGAAAACGTCAACATACATTGGTGAGGTCAGGAACATCTGCTGACCCTCGGTGAACCAGCCGAGAATCTCGTTATTCGCAGTTGCGCGTTTAGCAACGCCACCGTTATGTATGAAGTCATTTCGAACTTTGGCCAGCTCTCCAAAGAACGGGAAGACATAGTCTCTGTGACTGCAATCCCAAACTTTGGCGAGCTCGAAACGGAAGCTGTCGTTCCACTCTGCAAAAATGAAGCTTATCCATTGGGCTCCTTGGATACGTTGTACCTCGGTCTTGCGCGGCGGCGCGACCTCGCCTCGCATGACCTGTAGGAGGCCTTGGATGCCAGGCGCCGCTGACTGGTATACCTCCTCGATACTTACCGTCGTGTCCGTTGGCCGTCCAACCACGGCGACCGGCTCGCGCGCTAGTTCGACCCATCTGAATTGTGGGGGAGGGTATTTCAGCTCTTGCAGGCGGGCATTGAACTCCGCGTCTGCCAGTTGAACGATGCCTGCGGCTCCGAGCAGAGCCGCCAGCATCGATACCTTTACGGTGCGTTTCAGCTCCTCAACTAGCTCGCCGATGGACGCCGGTTCGGGGTCAGCTACCAGGGATTTGAGGGTGTCCTCGGCGGTCGCCATCGCGTCTTCCAACCGTGACATGGCCACGCGCACATCTGAGTCGGTGAGCAGGGCCTGGGCGGCCTGCGTCAGCGGGGCTATGGCGGCCTCCACTTCACTACCTGCCCTCGGTGGTGTCGCTGCAATGGCGTAGGTAAAAGGCATGGTGAAGGCACTCAGAGCGAACCGCCGGTTGTATTCGGCGTTCGGTCCACCAATCCGTAGTTGATTCTCGATATTTTCGATCGCTTGGGGAATCGTCGCGGCGATCATGTCGCGAATGTGCTGCACGACATCAAGCCATCGCGCCGCAGCCTGAACGTTGGTTGGGTAGTTGTCAGGTCGGTTGAGCCTTCGAATGTCTCGACACGGCCAGGGGACCTCCGCTGAGTGTGTCCCCGTGCAGGGTGAGCCCCACCGGCCACGTTCAGGCTGATGGTCGGCCAGCAGCTGGCGATATTGGTCGGCAGTGGTGTTGCCCTCGCTCATGGTCTTCGCAAACCGCTCTAGCCGCACCTCGATGGCAGAACGCAGCTCCTCGGATTGTGAATCTAGGTCCGTCACTGGTCATCGCCAGACTCAGGCTTGTGCGCCGAACGTTGTGCGATTCTGTCCAAGAACTCGGCGCTACTAGGTAGCAGGTCGAACGGGATCACTAGTGTGAGAGTCTCCTCGGTGCCGCCTCGCGCCCGCACCTTCAGGGGAAAGTGGTAGCCGGTGTGTTCCGGGTGGCTGAAGTCTCGGCTTGCCATATGGCCGATCAATTTGCTGATCGGCTCCATAAGAATGTATTCGTTCAGTTCGGCGAGCATGGGTCCTACCAGGAGCCGTCGCCGTCCGAGGTCGTTGATCAGCACCCATTCAGTTGTAGGGTCGGACAGCTGTTCGCGGTGGAGCTCGCATACGACGACTTCCTTCGGGAAGTCGAACGCGCCGCTTCGTTCTTTGAGGGTGTGCATAGCGGTGGCGGGAAATCTGCAACGCTCAACCTGGCACAGAGGTTGGTCAGGCATGGTTAACTCCCATCGGTGGCGACTCCTGCAGGTGATCTAAGGGATCGGTTGCCGTAATCGCTTGCCTCATAAACCCGAACCCTAGTTCGAACCGACGATAGATTGGCCCGACAGCGATTTGGTGCCAGTACTGGTTATTGCTGCTGGTTATCCTCAACCGTTGTGTCGAGTCAACTTCCCCCACTGGCGACGCCTGTCGAACTAGCCGAGTATCTCCGCACCACGACTGCTGCGCTTGCCCAAGATCGCTACAAGGGAACCCGGCCCGAAGTTCATCAAGCGCGGGAGGCCCCGGCCCCTCTCGGCTGGCTGGCTCCTGACACATTCAGTTGACGCACGCGAAGACCTCGATCTTCGTACAGTCTGCAGCGCCACGCTCGCCGACCACTTGCAAGATGCGGACGTGGTCGAAGGTGTCGTCGGGGTACAGGCCAAGGTGCATGTACGGCGAACCGTCCCGAGCGATCTGGCGGGAGCAGAAGGCGTCGATGATTGTCTTGGCAACATTGTCCACGTCGAGCGGGCGGCCTGCCTTTCTTACAACGATCCGGAACGCCCACCACAACGCATTGTCTGGGACGGGCTGGATCTTGCCCAGTGCCGCATTGCGGTAATTGTCGCGCCGCTCCCGGTCCGTCTTGCCCGGTTGCATGTCGGCGTAGGAGTGCGCCCAGGGCACCTCTAGCGCCAGGACTTTGACGAATCGGTCGGTGTCGTCCAAGTCGAACACATGCGCCCCCTCCGATGAATGCCAACCACAACGCACTACAGCCGCTTTCGCCCACGGGATTCTGCCAGAAGACCCCGACGCCGTGATGCGGCACTTGTAGCCTTCACGGGGTGGGAGTGATTCCGTTAAGAAGCCTTATCAGCGACCTCGAACCGGCAGAGTGCAAATTGCACTGCGCGGTGTTCAACGGCGAGGACCACCCCATCGACGTTCTCACTCGCTCCTGGGACGAATGGGTGACGTGGAGCAGATGGCGGGGCACGCGCGATGAGTTCAACAGACGGTTCATCTTCTCGCTGGCGCGGGATCGCAACAATGCATCGCACTGGCTCTTCGGCGGGGTGTTCGAGGTCCTGGCTCGGGGTAATAAGCCAAACGCGCACTCATACAAGATCGCGCTGCGCGAAGACTTTATGGGTCCGTTCATCAAACGGCTGTGGGTAAAGTTCCGCCCACCGGGTCGCGCGATCCGGCTCAACATGGAGACCCACCTCGACCAAATCGAAGTCGTGTCAATCCGCGAACTGCCTTACGCTGGTGAACCCTTCCCTGGCCACGATCGGCTTAACCACACGCTGAGAGTGCTGGAGGTGGCCGTCAAACAGGACTGGCACGACTGGCGCGGCGCTCTCCAGCATATGAAGGGTGTCTACGTCATCCACGACCAGGAAACGGGCAAGCCCTACGTCGGCTCAGCCTGCGGCGACACCGGCATCTGGGCGCGGCTGTGTCAATATGTCGATTCACTCCACGGGGGCAACACCGCTCTACGAGAACTGGTCGGCCAGAAGGGACCTGATTACTCCCGCGCCAATCTTCGCTTTGCGCTTCTCGAATTTTGGTCGATGCGAACGGCAGACGAGCATGTCTGGGCGCGTGAAAGCTACTGGAAAGAGGTCCTGATGTCGCGGAAGTTTGGACTGAACAGGAATTAGGCTGGGTGGCCGGTCTCTAGTCGGCGTGCCATGGATGTAGGCGAAGGCCCCTGGCTGTCGACCGCCATGGACGGGAATGTGCTTCAGCAGGCCGCCACCGTTGAGCACGAGGTGAATTGACCGAGAGGTACACGGTAGTAGGGTTATTCCAGTTCAGAGAGGGTGGCGATGTCTATCGGTGCTGGTCGGCTGCAGCCTTTGAAAAGTGCGCCGCATGACGCGGGTGACGATGTCAGGGTTAGGGCTGATCAGCGGACGCGAAGTTCGCTGCGGGTGGTGGGATGCAGCTGCGCTACATAAGCGTCCCGCTGCTGATCGGCGAGGCTGGCGGTGATCCTTGGGCGATCAACCAAACCCTGCAGGTTGGTCGCCCGGCGCAGATTTCCGATTTGGCTGAGGCGTTTCATGCTGCGGGCCGGTGCACTGCCGAGTCCAGCGCTGCCTTCGATCAAGCCCGCCGCCGCTTCGAGGCGTCCTGGAATCGGGACAACGGCGAGAACCCGATCAACGACTCCGCCGAAGTGCAGCGGGTCACCAAATCGCTTGGTGCGCAGTCCGAACGGCTGCCCAAGATCGGGGTCGACCTGGAGAACATCGCTGCGACCTTGGCCCAAGCGCAAAGCACCGGCGCGGTGCTGATCTCGACCCTGGAAGGTCAACTACAGCAGCTTGACAACGAAATCGGTCAAGCCGTGGAGGCCGAAAAGAACCCCAAACTCACCGCCGCCGACCGGTCAGCGCTCGATGCGCTGATTACTCAGCTTGAACAAGAAGCCATCGACGACACCAAATCCACGCTGGGCCAGGTGGGATCGCTACGCGATGGTTACTCGGAGTACCTACAAAGAGCAACAGCCACCCTGCGCACCGACGGATACGAGTCGGACCTTCTCCAAGCGTTGGATGCGACACCTCAGATCCCGCCGCCGGGCACCAGCGCCGAAGACGTCAACAAGTGGTGGACCTCGTTGACGCCCGAGGAGCGGCAGCGGCTCATTGCTGAGCACCCCGATCAGGTCGGCAATCTCAACGGTGTCCCGATCCTCGCCCGCAGTGACGCCAATATCGCGGTGATGACACAGGACCTCAATCGAGTGCGTGACATCGCCAGTCGCAACGGTGTGTCGGTCGATGACGTGCTGCGTGATCCAGGGAAGTACGGTCTGTCCGCTACGGACATCACCCGCTACCAGAACGCCGATCAGACCCAGCAGGGCCTCGATCACGACGCCGATCATGGGCACAACCCGGTGTATCTATTCGCTTACGATCCGCTGGCGTTCGGCGGAAAGGGGCGTGCTGCGGTAGCCATCGGTAACCCGGACCTCGCGAAGAACACTGCGGTGATCGTGCCGGGCACCAGCAGCAGCGTGAAAGGTGGGTGGCTGCACAGCGGCTTCAACGACGCGCTGAATCTCTATGGGCAGGCCAACGCCGCCGACCCGAACAATCCCACAGCGGTGATCGCCTGGATGGGATACGACGCACCCGACGCCTTCAGCGATACCCAGCGGATCTCCACACCGGCACTGGCCCGAACCGGCGGGCAGGCCTTGGCGCAAGACGTCAACGGGCTGTGGGCAACCCACCTTGGCGGCGGCCAACACGTCACCGTGCTGGGCCACTCCTATGGCTCAACGACGGTGGCAGACGCCTTCGCCCAAAGCCACATGCACGCCAACGATGCGGTGCTACTCGGCTGTCCAGGAACCGATCTGGCCCACGATGCTTCTGACTTTCATCTCGACGGCGGGCACGTGTATGTGGGGGACGCCTCGACCGATCCGGTCGGCATGATCGGGGAGACAAATGGCCTCGCGAAGCACTACTTCGGCGGCAACATACCCGGCGAGGTACTCGGCATGGACCCCGGCCTGGGCACCGACCCCGCCGCCGACGGATTCGGATCGGTGCGATTCCGCGCCGAGGTACCCGGTTCCGACGGCATCAACCCCCACGACCACTCGTACTACTACCATCCCGGAAGCGAATCCCTGCACAGCATGGCCGACATCACCTCTGGCCACGGCGACGCGCTGGAAGCCGACGGCATGACGGCCCAACACCGATACAAGCCAGGCCAGGTCAACATTCCTGGTCTGGGTCCGGTCGGTCCTAGTTTCCCTGGCCTCGTCATGGACCCGGAGTGGCAGCGCGCGCCAGGATCGATCACCGACGATCATGTCTTCGATGACCAACACCATCACTGAGGCGCGGCACTTCTGGCCACGGCAAGCACGGCTTGCCCTGATAGTGGCTGCCGTCATCTTGTTAGGAGGCTGTGGGCTGGTGTTTCCGAAACCGCATTCCTCGGGTTCATCGAACCCCTTTGATGATTCCGCCCATCCACTCACCGACGAGCAGACCAAGGCCCAGGTGATCGACCCAGCCAAGCAGATCGTCGCCGCTGCCGACTTACAGGGCGTTGATGGGGGATTCTCGTTTGCCTCCTGCAACGACCAAGGGGACCCGCCTTACCAGGGCAGGGTGACAATCGGCTTTGTGTTGCAAGGCGAGCCAGACACGTACTTCCAGCACGTCCGGGCCGCGATGCAGTCAAAGGGGTGGAGTGAAGGCGCCCCACCAGGCCAGCACTACCACGGCACCACCCTGCACAAAGGCGGGGTGACGGCAAATATCGGCTACATCCCGTCCGACCACAGTCGCGGGCAAATCATCCTGTACGGCGAATGCCGGGACACCAACGATCACCACCACGACCCCGGCGCCGGACTAGACATCACCAGCCAATTGACTGCACGGTGACGCTGCGCGCGCAAGCTGAGGGTGCCGGTCAGTCTTTGTGACGCTCTGCGAGATCGAGCAAGCGCGTAACCTCCTGGTCGAGTTCGCGCATGGCTGCTTGCCTTTGCTCCGATCCCGAATCTGCTATCCGCTCTGCGAACTTGGTGGCAAGCACGATAGCGATCTCTTCCAGATCTGCCTGGGAGGCGATTTCGTCTGCCACGATCTGCCACGAGTGCATGGAGCCGCTGGGGTTCTCATATCCTTGAAGGAGCGCAAGAACGAGGCGAAGAGCGCGTGCCTCGTTCAGCAGGGCTTGGCGCTTCTCGTGCGGTGTGTCTGTCATGGGTCCCTCCGAATCATGGCTCAGCTTGTCAGGGCCGTGATCAACTCGTGGGGTACCTTGCCACGTATGCCCGCCCAATAGGTGTATCCCTCGGTTTCCCCTCCATAGGCATCGGTCCGACGCCACAAGCCTGTCGGTGTCTGTTAGCGACGATCATCGCGTAGGTAATCAATGCGGTCAGACAGTCGGACACATGCGTTAAGTCCACGTCCACAAGGTCGCCCACCGCAAAGGCCAAACCGCTTGCAGTTCGTACGAACTCGGGGTCTGCATAACCAGCGTTGTGCGCCCACACATTTCGTATGGCCAGCGCATTGGTGAATCCTGGCTCGATCATTGCTAAGACATCGCCGGTAAGATCGGCCTTTGCGAAGAGTTCTTCGAATCGGTCGATTCCTCTCGTACTTCTATTCACTGACCGTTCGATTGATGCGTACACGTCGTTGCGGTCATCCTCGGATGTCATGTCACCATGTGCGACGGTCCTCAACCCGAATTGCTTGTGTTCAAAGCGATTTGGGTCCATCCGCATGAGCCCCTTGGTGAAGTCCTCGACGCAACCCTCAAACGCACTCCACGATGCGATGACAAGAAGCCCTTTACGCAGCGCGGCTTGATGCTGTCGATCAAATGCCGCGACTGCTTCCGTGGCTGTCCTGTCAGGGTTCAGCAATGACTTCGCCTCGACAAGCCACCCGACCACATTCGTGACATAACCGCCCATCTCGCTGCCGATGGCGATTACCACTGCGCTCATCATGAACTTGATGAATCGTTTGATGGCTTGCCCTGGTGCCGTCGCGTCGTATTCCTCCCCAGTCATGGCGCGAGCCTGCCAGGCGGTCCCAAAAAAATGATCTGCACAGGAAACTCTCATTGCGTGTCTGATGGATCGATGAACCCGGCGGGGTTAGGAGCGCTACGTCGCTGCCGCCAGCCAGCTCAGCACCGTAGTTGTCACTTGACCCGTGACCGGCATGGTTTGGTGAGTCGGGTGGGTGCGCTTCGCTTCGTAGGGCGAATCCTCCTGGTCGTAGAAAATCACTTCGACGGTCCAGTCCCCTCGCACGAACTCATCCCGATCTTCGCCTGCTTCGTGCAACCACTCCCAGTGCCAGCCGTGGCCGGTGGCCATCTCGCGGATCTGCTGCCGGTCGCCTCCCTTTCGAGCGGTGACGCTTGCGATCAGGACTTCGTCGTGAGGGCTGAAATACTTCACGGTCCCGTCTTCGATCTTGAAAACGGTGCTCTGTGGCAAGAATCCCGTTTTGTCGGGGTTCGGCATCATGGTGGTGAGAGGCCTCTCCGCAACCAGCCTCCACTCAGTGTCGGGCTCGTCCAACGCCTTCAGTAGGTAGGGCGGGTGCCTAACGTTCTCTACCTCAACGGCGCGGAGTTGCCTCGTTGTCTGGGGTGGTTCAAAGGCCATCGGCGAATCCTCGAATTTTTAATTGGTGTTGGTGCCTGCTTACGCCGTCCGCAGACCGTCCGCAGCAGTATCGACAACAGCTTTCATCAGCCAACAAAACCAACGCTCTGACCTGGAGCTCAGTCGCATAGTCAACACAGCTTGAACCAGTAAACGTCGAGAGAGACGGACTGTAAATCCGTCGGCTTACGCCTACACAGGTTCGAATCCTGTACCTGCCACCAGGATCGAGGGCCACGATGTGATGGGGGCGCAGGACCGGGTGCGCGTCGAGCTGGGGCTATGAGGACCCAGAACGAGCCTGAAGCGCGCTTGGACGTAAGGCGAATAGCGTCCACCCCGCCACCGCCCTAAAATTTGGCGCATGGGATCGGGTGGTTTGCGGGTGGTCCCTCCTGAGCTGCAGGCTATGGCCGCCCAATGGCAGGGGTTGAGCGCCGGGTTCACGAACACGGCGCCGCCGTCGCCGGGGCAGCCGTTCCAGCCGACCACGGCGGCGATCAGTGCTATCGATGCGGCGATCGGGGTGAGCGCGGCAGCGTGCGCGGCCCGCATCCAAGACACCGCGGCAGGGGTCGCGGCCGCCGCGTCAGGCTACACCGGTCAGGACGCCGCCGGGCAAAGCCAGCTCGGGGGTGTCGCGCCGCCAGTAGTGATGGTGTAGCGATGCCACCGACGCTGTCGCAGCTGCAAGCGTGGGACACCGACCACCTGATCAACGCCGCCACCTATTGGACGACAGCCGCCGACCAGTGGGAGGACGCCTTCACACAAATCCGCAACCAGTCCCACACGATGGGGTGGGACGGTGAGGGCGGCGACGCGCTGCGCACCCGCGCCGCTGGTGACCTGAAAACGGTGAGCGCCAAAGCCGATCAGTTACGCAACGCCGCGCGGATTGCGCGGACCGGGGCCAGCAACATCAGCGCCGCGCAACGACAGGCGTTGTACGCCGTCGAAGATGCCCAGCGGGCGGGCTTCCGAGTTGGCGAGGATCTGTCGGTCACCGACACCCGCACCAGCCGCAATGCGGCCGAGGCGGCCGCCCGGCAAGCCCAAGCCCAGACTTTCGCCGCGAACATCAACGCCCGCGCCGCCCAGTTATTGGGCGTGGAGACCGACACGTCGGGTCAAATCACTACTGCCGCCGGTGATGTCGGCGCCACGAACTTCACGGGTGCACCTGCCAAGGGGCATGGCGGCGTCCAACTCGTGGATAACACGCAAGGTGGCGACGATTCGAACGGTGGAGTTCCGCAATTGCCGCGTCACGATCCGCCGATCGGCAGGTGGGACGGACCGCCGCCGCCCGGGTGGCACCCAGGCACCGGCTACTGGGCCTTGGATCCCAATCACCCGGCGGACAGTCCGGATGGGTTGCCAAACCCGTCGCTGTATCAATCGGATCCACCCTGTGTGCGGCCCGATCTGCTGACCGGCCCATCGACCGGTGTGACATCCGTGGGCGGTGGATCTGACAATCCGCAAAGGGGGAGAGCCTGGGGATGGGACCTCCAGGGCACATCACGGGTGCGGGTCAGCGGTACGGAATTCAACGGCATAACGAAGGCAGTGCAGATCAACGGCCGCTGGTATCAGGCGCAATGGCAGGAATACCAGTACCAACTCAACACGATTCCGGTGATGGAACCCGTTGGACCGGTTGGTGTGACAATGCCGGACATGAGCCAAGCCAACGTGTGGCGCCCGATCAGCCTCGGGCAACTGATGGATGTTTCCAAGGTTTATCCAGAAGCCACCATCCACCTACCCAACCTCAACGGCGGCGTCATCGACATCAAGAACGGTTGGTGGGCCGGGTCGACGGGAATCCCAACGCCACCAGTGATGACCCGTGGCAACTAGGCGCACCGTCGTCACCGCGGCCGCCGCTGCCATGCTGGTCCTAGCTATAGCTGGGGCGTCAGTGTGGCTGTGCCTCAGGCCTTCTCCGTCGTCGGACTGTGCGATCGTCAACGACATGATCAAGTACTCCAAGTCCGAGAATGAGCGGATGCGTGATCTCATCCCGGCCAGCATCGATGACCCGCAGCAGCTGGTGGACGCGTACCAAACGCGAGAAGCCCACCTGCGGCAGTACGCTGATCAGATCCATGACGCCGGCTTACGCGAAAAGGCCTACGCTGTAGTCAATCTCGATCACAAGATGCTCGACGAGTGGCGCAAGACGATTCCGGCGCAGTCACAGAACGGATCGGGCAACAGTTCAGCAAGTCAGGATTTCCGGCGCGCCTATGCAGATTACGCAGCACAGAGCCAACAAGCCGGTCAGGCACTGCAAGCGGCGTGCCCGGCATGATGACCGCGATTCTGGCATTGGCCGCGATGGTGGCCTTGATGGCTCTCTTCACGATCTTTTTTTACTGGTATTGCCGTCGGATCCGCGACGGCCGGATCAACCTCTATACGGACCCGGAATGGAATTCGATCACCGGCCCCGCGTCGCCGCACTCGTTGCTTGATCCCCACACCAGCATGGGGAAACAGCCCGAGTACGACGACGACCACGTCAACTATCGGTCGGAAGAGTGACTGCTCGATCTGCTCAGAACCACGGACCGGGGTAGTGACCGTCCTGGTCCTGCACCATCACGATCTCCTTGCACTCGCCGGCGGAGTCCGCCGCGGTCTCACCCCGGCAGACCAGCGTCCAGCCATTGATCCGCGCGAACGGGCGCACCGACCAGTTCGAGGCGACCGGGTCGGGAGCGGGCAAGGCGATGACCGAGAACGTGTTGCCCACGTTGGTGATGTAGAGGTGATCACCGAAGAAAGCCACCTTGGCGATCGGTTGCTTCAAGGCGTCGTCGCGGTTCTTCAGAAAGTCCCAGTGCTGGGTTCGCAAGTTCCACACCCCGAAGCCGAACTGCGAATTCTCCGAGACGCGGCCGTCGACGAACAATTTCCCGTCCGACAGCGTCGTCGCCAGGCCACCGCCGGAGATCCGGTCGGAATCGCCGACCTTGATCACGGTCTTGGAGTTCAGGTCGAAGAACAGGGTCGACACGGCGGTGGGGGAGTCCTGGCGCGTCATCTTCACGAGTTTGTCTGGGCCATCGGATAATTCGGCATCGACGGACACGACATCGTTGTCCTGGTATATCGCTTCTCCGTTCGGCCGGCGCAGCTCGGCTCCCGTCGTCTTACCCTCGATCGTGTTCCGCTGGAACGCCAGAATGTCCTGCCAGGCCCGGGCGGCCTGCGGGTCGTTCCACGTCGCGGAAAGGTCTGCGCCGGAGAGGATTACGGTCCGCGGTGGTGACGTCGCGGCGCGGCCGTCGGTGAACGCGTTCACCCACGCCACCCCGGATGCCATTGCGCCGAGCCCCCATCCGTTCGGTGCGGTCAATCTCAGGTCAGGGGTGGGCGGCTGCAGCTCCTTGGTGGCCAGCGGCTGGCCGGACTTGAAATCGAAGGCATACGCGGTCGTCTTGGTGACTTCGGGGGCGGGCGCTTGGGCCGGCTTGACGGTGGTTACCAGGTAGACGACCTTCATGTCGTCGGCGACGCCCGTCAGCGCGCAGATCGCGCCGGTGAGATTCTCACCCGCGGGCACCGTGGGGACAGCAGGTGCTACATACTGTCCGGTTTTGGTGTCGAAGACCTTGGGGCGGATGTCCTCGAGTGCCGATTTGGCGACCGAGAACCTTTCGGGACACCCGAAGTAGGCGGTACCGCCGTAGCTTTTCCAATCCTTTTCCAACGGACCAGTTATCGGGGCTGGCGGGGGCGCCGCGCTGGCGGTCGTCGTGTGAGACGTCGTCGACGAGGTGGTCGGCGTGAACGGGGGCGGCGACACCGTCGCCGAACACGCGGCGACGGCAAGACAGATGCCGGGCACGGCGAGGGCGACCTTGCCTCCGGGCATAACCAACGAGCGTAAAGCCGGGCGGGTGCAACCGCGACTCCTGCACAGCGGTATTGATCACACGTGATAGACCAAGAGCCATGAGCAAACTTGCCGACGAGACACGGTGGATGGATGCCACGGACCAGGCCGCGCTGGTGTCGAAAGGCGAGGTCACGGCCGGTGAGTTGGTGGACGCGGCGATCGAGCGGATCGAGCAAGCCAACCCGTCGTTGAACGCGGTGGTCATCGAGTGGTTCGAGCACGCGCGGTCGGTGGCCGCCGATCCGGATCTGCCACAGGGGCCGTTCCGCGGCGTCCCGTTTCTGCTCAAGGACCTCTACACGAGTTTCGCCGGTCAGACCCTGTCGAACGGCAACGTTGCGCTCAAACAAGCGGGGAAGATCGACACCGCGGACACGACGCTGGTGGCCCGGTTCAAGGCGGCCGGGCTGGTCATCGCGGGGCGGACGAATAGCCCAGAGATGGGCAGCCTGCCGACCACGCAGCCGTTGGCCTGGGGGCCGACGCGCAATCCGTGGGCGCTGGATCGCACGCCGGGCGGGTCGAGCGGGGGCGCCGCCGCGGCCGTGGCCGCCGGGATGGTGCCGTTCGCCAACGCCTCGGACGGCGGTGGCAGCATCCGGATCCCGGCGTCGTGCTGCGGGCTGGTGGGACTCAAGCCGAGCCAGGGACGGACCACGGCCGGGCCGCTGCGCACCGAGGCGGGGCTGGGGGTCGAACTGTGCGTCAGCCGCACGGTCCGCGATACGGCGAGCCTGCTCGACGCGGTGCACGGTCCCGGTGTCGGCGACAGCGTGATCGCGCCGGCGCCCGAGCGGCCGTACGCCACGGAGGTCGGCGCCGATCCGGGCCGGTTGCGCATCGGGCTGCTCGACGTCCATCCGCGCGGTGACTTCCTGCATCCGGATTGCGTCGCGGCGGTGCGGGCGGCGGCGTCGATGCTGGAGGGGCTCGGCCACATCGTCGAGCCCGCCTGGCCGGCGTGCCTCGCGGATACGTCATTGGTCGAGAAGTTCATGGCGCTGTGGGCGACGCAGATGGCCATGGCGGCCCGCGGATTCGGCGAAACGCTCGGGCGTGAAATGACGGCCGACGACATCGAGCCGGTGAACTGGGTACTGGTCCAGCAGGCGCAGCGGTTGACCGCCGTCGACTACGCCGACGCCCAAGCGGCGGGATGGGCGTTCCGCAGGGCGGTGCAGGGGTGGTGGGCCCAGGGCTGGGACCTGCTGCTCAGCCCGACACTGGCGGAGCCGCCGCTGCCGCTGACTGAATTCGAGAACAATCCCGAGCAGCCGACCGCGCCGATGCGCCGCGCGGGCCAATTCGCCGCGTTCACACCGCCGTTCAACATGAGCGGGCAGCCGGCGATCAGCCTTCCGCTGCACCGTAACGGCGATGGCCTACCCATCGGCATCCAGCTCGCCGCCGCCTATGGACGCGAAGATGTTCTCATTCGCGTTGCGGCCCAACTGGAATCGGCCCATCCCTGGGCATCCCACCACCCGCCGATCCCGTGACGTTGGAGCAGAGATCAACTTCGCCGGCACCGGGGCCCGGCGATCCCATTTGAGGCGGATGCCTCATGTGTCGAAATTGCGTCGGGGTGGACTATTTCACCATGATTGACGGCAAGATCGCCCGCCAGACCGCGCAGGTGGCCCCGGAGCAGCGGTGGGACAAGGTATTAACCGAAGGTCACGCGCCTTTGGTGAGCGCGCGGCGGGTGTTTCGCTACCTGCCCTCGGCCCCACGTTGCAAGCTATGCAACAACCCGTTCGGCGGCCTGATCGGCCATGCTTTCGCCGCGGCCGGGTTCCGCCCGTCGCGCAAGAACCCCAACTTGTGCAGTCGTTGTTGTGATGTGCTCCCCCCGGGTGGCGCCGAGGTGGATATCGCGGTGTTGTTCGCCGACGTTCGCGGCTCCACCGCGCTGGGCCAGCACGCGGTTGCCGCAGATTTCGCCGCGTTGCTCAACCGGTTCTACGTCGTTGCGACACAGACCCTTCTGCGGCATGACGCGGTGATTGACAAACTCATCGGCGACGAGATCATGGCGTTCTTTGTTCGGGGCATCAGCGGTCCGCAGTACCGCCGGCGTGCGGTTCTGGCCGCGATGGAGCTGATCAAAGCGGTCGGCTACGGCAGCGACGAGGGGCCTTGGCTGAAGCTAGGCGTAGCGGTCAATGCGGGGGTCGCATACGTCGGCAACGTCGGGGGCGCGGTGGTCGATTTCACCGCCCTCGGTGATCCGGTCAACGTGTCGGCCCGGATGCAACAACACGCCGCCGGCGGGGAGTTGCTCGTCGCATCCGGAGTGGCCGACGAGCTGGTGGGAATGGCGCCGCGGCGGCGACTCAACCTGCGCGGGCACGACCGGCCGATCGATGCCTTCGTTCTGGATTCGGCCTCGCGCGGCGGCCAAGCTAGTCTTCAACGTCGTGACAGCGCCGACGCGGGCCAAGCTGGCCGACGGCCGTGACCTGCTTTTCTTTTCGCTGCCCGGACACCGACCGGCCCCGGTCGAAGACCGCAGGCCGCTGCCGCCGCGCGACCCCGACCAGTCGCAGTTGCGGTTCGACCGCTCGACCGGACAGTGGGTGATCATCGCGGCGCTACGCCAAGACCGCACCTACAAGCCGCCGCCGGACCAGTGCCCGCTGTGTCCGGGCCCGACCGGGCTCACCAGCGAGGTGCCCGCCCCCGACTACGACGTCGTCGTCTTCGAGAACCGCTTCCCGAGCCTGTCGGGCGCCTCAGCCGGTGAGCCGGCGCCGGTGCCCCCCGCTGGTGACGGCTTCGTCTCCGCTCCCGCGTACGGGCGCTGCGAGGTGATCTGCTTTTCCAGCGACCACACCGGGTCGTTCCCGGAGCTGCAACCGCCGCATGCCCGGCTCGTCGTGGACGCGTGGCGGCACCGCACGGCCGATTTGATCGCACAGCCGGGTATCGAGCAGGTGTTCTGTTTCGAGAACCGCGGCGAGGAGATCGGGGTGACGCTGACCCATCCCCACGGTCAGATCTACGGCTACCCCTACCTGACGCCGCGCACCGCTGCCATGCTCGGCCAGGCCGGCGAACATCGAATGCGCCACGGCGGCAACCTCTTTGCCGACCTACTGGCGCGCGAGGTCGCCGACGGCAGCCGCGTCATCGCGCACACCGAGCTGTTCACGGCGTTCGTGCCGTTCGCGGCGCGCTGGCCGGTAGAGGTGCACATCTACCCGAACAGGTTCGTGCGCAACCTCGTCGACCTCGACGAGGACGAACTGAACGGATTCGCCCAGATCTACCTCGACGTGCTGGGCCGGTTCGACCGAATGTATTCGGCTCCGCTGCCATATATTTCGGCGCTGCACCAGTTCGCCGACACGGACGAACAGGCCGACGGCTACTTTCATGTCGAGCTGATGTCGATCCGGCGTAGCGCCACCAAGCTGAAGTACCTGGCGGCCTCCGAATCGGCGATGGACGCGTTCATCGGCGACGTCACGCCCGAAGCCGTGGCCCAGCGGCTACGGGAGCTCGGCCGATGAGCGACTCGAGCGTGCGGTACGCCGCTCCCGGGCGGATCAACCTGATCGGGGAACACACCGACTACAACCTCGGGTTCGCATTGCCGATCGCGCTCCCGCAACGCACCCTGGTGACCTTCCTCCCCGACGGCGGCGACGCGATCACCGTGGGGAGCGATCGCGCGGACGGCTCGGTGCGCATTCCAGTCGACACCGCTCCCGGCGGCGTGACCGGCTGGGCCGGCTACGTGGCCGGGGTGATGTGGGCGCTGCGGGAGGCCGGTCACCCGGTGCCCGGCGGCGCGATATCGATCACCAGCGACGTCGAGATGGGCTCGGGCCTCTCGTCCTCGGCAGCATTGGAATGCGCAACCCTCGGCGCGATCGCGGCGGCCGCCGGTGTGCGCATCGACGCAACGGAGCAGGCGCGGCTGGCCCAGCGCGCTGAAAACGAATATGTCGGCGCCCCAACGGGTTTGCTTGACCAGCTGGCCTCGCTATTCGGACGGCCGGCCACGGCGCTGCTGATCGACTTCCGCGACGTCACCGTCGAACCGGTGGCCTTCGACCCCGACAGCCGTGGCGTCGCGCTGCTGCTGATCGACTCCCGGGCACGCCACCGTCACGCCGGCGGCGACTACGCGGACCGGCGCGCCTCCTGCGAGCGTGCGGCGGCCGATCTGGGCGTGTCGTCACTGCGCGATCTGCAGGATCGGGGGCCGTCGGTTCTGGCGAGAGTGACCGACCCGACGGACGCCCGTCGTGCCCGTCACGTGCTCACCGAGAACCGCCGGGTGACCGATTTTGTTGGCGCCCTGGGTGATTCGGACTTCGCCGAAGCCGGTCGGATCTTCACCGCCTCGCACGCCTCCATGCGCGACGACTTCGAAATCACCACCGAGCACATCGACCTGATCGCTGATTCCGCGGTCGGCGCGGGCGCCCTGGGTGCTCGGATGACCGGCGGCGGGTTCGGGGGCTGCGTGATCGCCCTGGTGCCTACCGAGCGCGTGGAGTCCGTCGGCGAGGCAGTGCGACGGGCCGTGTGCGACGCCGGGTTTGAGCGGCCGGTGATCACCAGAACCCATGCCGCCGCGGGCGCGGGGCCCGAGTAGGTGACCGAACCACCGGAAGTCGGCTACGTCGAGGTCCGGGCGTACGCCGAACTGAACGACTTCCTGGCGCCCGAGCTTCGCGGCGCCACCGTGCGCCGCCCGTTCCGTTCCCACCAGACCGTCAAGGACGTGCTGGAGGCAATGGGCATTCCGCACACCGAGATTGACCTCATCCTGCTCAACGGCGATCCGGTCGACTTCGACCACCGGCCCACGGCCGGCGACCGGATCGCCGCATACCCGATGTTCGAGGCGCTCGACGTCGCGTCGACCGCCAGGCTCCGGCCGGTGCCGTTGCGCGATCCGCGATTCGTCGTCGATGTGAACCTCGGCCGGCTCGCGCGGCTGCTTCGCGTCCTCGGCTTCGACGCGTGGTGGTCGAGCGACGCCGACGACGCGGCTCTGGCCCGAATCAGCCTGGACGAGCAGCGAATCCTGCTGACCCGCGATCGCGGCCTGCTGAAGCGCCGGGCGATCACGCATGGCCTGTTCGTCCACTCGCAGGATCCCGAGCAACAGGCCGTCGAGGTGATGCGGCGACTGGACCTACGCGAACGGCTGGCGCCGCTCACCCGCTGCCTGCACTGCAACGGCGCATTGCAGGCGGTCGACAAGCGCGACGTGATCGACCAGCTCGAGCCGTTGACCGCCCAGTACTACGAGGAATTCAGCCGCTGCGCGGGATGTGGTCGCATCTACTGGGCCGGGTCGCATCACGCAAAGTTGCTCGGCCTCGTCGAACGGCTGCGCGGGCAACTTTGATCGGCGCCTATGCGGGAGTCAGCCGGACCGCTCCCAGGTGCATCCGGTCGACGGCCTCGGCGAATTCGTCGAGGGTCGGGATGCGCTGGTCGCGAAATTTCAATCCGATCATGCGCTGCGCGCGCTGGACGCCGTAGGCCTGGGCGCAGCGCAGGTACAGGTCGGAGACGACGGCGCGGTCCCGGATGAGCTCACCGCGCATCGCGGTCGTCTTGCCGTCGTAGACGACCTCGGCGGTGGCGCCGCCGCGGAAGTTCTGCTTCCAGGGCGCGCCGGTCAGCGCGTAGAGGTCGTTGTCAATCAGGTGGGCGCTCACCGGAAGTGAGTACGGTTTCCCGGTCTTTCGTCCGGTGAAGGTCAACACCATCAGCTGCTTGCGCGCGGACCCGGCCAGCGGGGTGCGCAGCAGCGAGCGCAGCATCGGGTTGACGATGCGAAGTAGAGCCGACGGTGGGTGCCCGACGTCTATCGCGGGCGACTGTTCTGCCATGCCAACACCGTAGGACCAATCGGGGTCCGGGGGAACACGCCGGCGCGCCGCGGAGCGTGTTCGTCTCCGCGGCGCGATCCGGCTAGCGACTCAGACGGAGATGGTGGTTTGGTCGTCGACGATGTTCATCCCGTCGATCAACGTTGCCTTGTCGGTGGCGAGTGCGTCGGCGTTGAGCTGCAGCACGAAGAGGGCGCCCTGGCCGGGAATCACCACGGTCTTCTGTCCGACAAAACGGGTCTTGCCGTCCTTGACGTAGGTGCCGCTGATCTGCCACGCCTGAAAGCCGCTGAGGGTGGAAGCGGACCCGTCGCCGGAGACCTGGGCACCCGGCAGATTCTGCACCTCGCCCGGCGCGTACTGGATGATCTTCGCGGGGTCGGCGTTACCGTCCAGCTTGGCGACGAGCGCCGAGATCGTCGGCGGGTCGGAAGGATCCGACGGCTGCGAGAAGGCGATGGTGCCGTAGGAGGCGCTGCTTTCGTTGGCTACCTGCCAGCCCGGGGGCATCGGCAGACTGATCGTGGGGGAGCCCGGATCGCCTCGGCGAACGGGGCTCTGCGTGATGTGGTTCTCGTTGAAGTAGTCGGCGATGGACTTGTGGGCCTGCCCGGAAGACGTCGCGCTGGTTGTCGTCGTGCTCGTCGACGTCGACGTGCTCGTCGATGTTGATGTCGATGTCTTGTTGTTGGATCCGCAACCCACCAGCGCCACAATCAGCGCCACGGTAATGGTTGCTGCGGTCAAGTGTTTCATCAATCAACTCTCCCGAAAATTGGGGCCGGCACCAGCGCCAGCCGCGCGGATTGAGACTAGCCGAAGTCGCGCCAAAACGTTGCTAGACCATCTCGTTTGCGGTCAGCCACCGCATCACCGGCCAGCCGACGAAGACCGGCACCCAGCAGGTGAGCACCCGATACAGCAGAACCGACGGGACGCCGACGGCCGCGGGCACGCCGAAGGCGGCCAGACCACCGATCAATGCCGCTTCCACGGCGCCGACGCCGCCGGGTGTCGGCGCGGCCGAGGCGAGCGTTCCCCCGACCATCGTCACCACGGTGCAGGTGACGAACGTCGCGCCGCCGCCGAAAGCCTCGACACTTGCCCACAGCGCCAGCGCCGCACCGAGAGTCGTTCCGGCGCAACCGAGTACGATCAGCGCAAGTCGTTTCGGTTGGCGGGCAACGTCGACCAGGTCGCCGACTACCTCCTTCAGCTTGGGACGCAAGTCCGTCGCCAGCCAGCGCCGTAACCTGGGTACGAAGAGAAATGTGCCGAGAAGGCCTAGCGCCACACCCGCGATCAGGTACAGCACCGTCGCATCCGGAACGAAATGCTTGAGGTCCATCGACGCGCCCGCGGCGGTGCTGAACAAGACCAGCAAGACCAGGTGCATGATCACCTGCACGGATTGCTGCAGTGCCACGGCGGTGGTGGCCCGCACTGCGGGCAGCCCGCCCCCCTTCTGCAAGTACCGTGTGCTAAGGGCCAGCCCGCCGACGCCGGCCGGGGTGGTGGTCGCGGCAAAAGTGTTGGCCACCTGCGCGATCGACAGCTTCCAGAAGTTCACCGATTCGTCGGCGCTTGCCCACAGTGCGGCCGCCGCTCCCACGTAGGTCAGCGCCGACACCATCAAGCCCAGCACCGCCCACCACCAGTTCGCGTTCCGAAGTTCGTGGAAGAACGTCGGCACGGTGCTGATGAAGGGATACGCGACGTAGACGAGCGCGCCCAGCAGCACCAGTTGAATGAACTGGCTGCGGCTGAACCGGGTGATGGTCGCCGCTTGGATCTGATCGGCACCGGTTTGCCGCTGGACCTCCGCCTTGGCGGCGGAGATGACCGCGCCGGCGTCGGCGATCGACTGTCGAACACGTTTCGGCACAGCGGCTTTGGTGAGCCGGCGGGAGGCGGTCAAGACGGCGTCTTTGCCGAACACGTCGATCGCGGCCGCCACCGCGGACTTCGGGTCGTACAGCGCCGACGACGTCACCAGAAGTTGTGCGACGTCGGACTGCAATTGCGCCTCGGTGGCGCCGTATTCGGCGCTGCCGAATCCCCCGAAGAACACGGTGCCGTCGCGCACCGTGATCTCGTCGCCGCGCAAATTGCCGTGCGAAATCTGCTGTCCCTGCAGGGTTTTCAGCGACTCCCACACCGCGGCGACCGGTGTCGCGGAGGCGCATTCGACGAGGGGAAGCCCTTGCACCGGCCGGTGCGCGTACATGATCCAGCCGCGGTCGAGTTCGGCGACCGCAATCGGCGCCGTGTTGGCAACTCCCACTTCACCGATGGCGATGGCCATCAATGCGCGGTGCTCGACGATGCGGCGCATCGAGGTCTGAAAGGGTGCGGTCTCGGAGCCGCGCAGCCTTAGCTTCCACCACAATTGGCGCAATGCACCACCGCTGCGCTGATGCGGGCCGTACAACTCGACAACGGCGGTGTCGGAATCGGAATCCTGACATGTTGCGCTAAGAACGAGCGGCCCTTGTCCGGCCGGCTGGATCACGTTCAATCGGGTGACCACGCAACCGCGTTTGGCCAGCGCACGCGCGGTACCGTCCAGCGGCACCTCCAGAGCGGGCGTGCCGACGACCAGAACCACCAGCGCGCCGACGAACCATCCCACCGCCAGTCCCAGCAGGGAGCGGGCGGGGACTATCGCACTGATGAACAGGTGGATCGGCACGAATGCCAGCAGCAGCGCCCACCACCAACGTCGCCAGCGCGCGGGAAGCCAGGGACCCGACACGGTCAGCACCGCCGCGAGCAGGCCGATCCACCGTGGGTCGTCCAGGATCTGGGCCAACACGGTTTGGGGTCGATCGGTCAGGTCGAAGTGCCATCGGGGCGCCGCGATGCCGTTGCCGCCGATCGACAGCGGAAGAACGGCCAACAGCCCCGCGGCCGCATAGGCGCCGAGCAGTTTCCATTGCCGTGCGGCAATCAACCCGATCAGGATCGCGAACGGCAGCACCAGTATCGCGATGCCGTACGCCAGGTAGACCAGATCGGATTGGGTGGGTGTCAGCACGCCGACGATCTCGGAGATCGACTTCTCCAGCGCCACCCACTGCGGGCGGGTGATCAACGAACCGGCGATGACGATCCCGAAGAACACCACGGTGGCGCCCAGCCGCAGGATGTCGTTAGTCCGTCGGGTCAGTGGTTGCAGCAAGTCGCCCGAGACGCTGATATCACGTCCGTCAACCCGCATGTCCCACAACTTAACCGGATACCTCCGGGTCAGCGGGGGAGAACCTGACGTACAGCTCGCTCACACGCAGCGCGCGTAGGGTCGCTATGTAGGCGTGCTAGCAAATTGGAGGACGTGAGCGTGACGAGAACCGACAACGACACCTGGGACATCACCGAGAGCGTGGGCGCGACGGCGCTGGGCGTCGCGGCGGCCCGCGCGGCCGAAACCGAGAGTGAGAACCCGCTGATCAGCGACCCGTTTGCGCGGGTGTTCCTCGACGCCGCCGGGGACGGCATGTGGAACTGGTTCGTCGCACCGGACCTGCCCGCCGAGATCACCGAGGCCGAACCCGACCTCGAGCCGCGCATGCAGGGGATGGTCGGCTACATGGCCGCGCGGACCTTGTTTTTCGACCAGTTCTTTCTCGATGCGGCCCGGGCGGGCGTGCGTCAGGTGGTGATCCTGGCGGCGGGTTTGGACTCGCGGGGGTGGCGGCTGCCCTGGCCCGACGGTGTCACGGTCTACGAGCTCGACCAGCCCCGGGTGCTGGAATTCAAGTCGTCGACGTTGCACGACAGCGGTGCCCAGCCGAAGTGCAACGTGGTGCACGTGCCGGTGGACCTGCGTCACGATTGGCCGGCGGCGTTGCAGCAGGCCGGTTTCGACGCTTCCGCGCCCAGCGCCTGGTCGGCCGAGGGCCTGTTGCCGTTCTTGCCGGCCGCGGCGCAGGAGCTGCTCTTCGAGCGCGTTCAGGCGCTCGGTGCCGCCGGCAGCCGGATCGCGGTGGAGGCACCCGGCCCCGACTTCCTCGACGCGGACGCCATCGCAAAGCGGCGCGAGACGATGCAACGCGTGCGGGAGCTGATGGCCAAACTCGAGCCCGAGCGGGAGATCCCCGAGGTCCAAGACCTGTGGTACCTGGAGGAACGCGAGGAAGTCGACGCCTGGTTGCGCCGCCACGGCTGGGACGTGACGGTGACTCCGGCCGAGGAGCTGTTGGCGCGCTATGACCGGACGCCGCCGCGGCACATCGAAGGCGCCGCCCCGCGGACCCTGTTCGTGGCGGCCGAGCGGGCGAAAGGGAACTGAGCGTGGCCAGAACCGACAACGACACCTGGGAGATCACCGAGAGCGTGGGCGCGACCGCGCTGGGGGTGGCGTCCGCGCGCGCGGCGGAAACCGAGAGCGACAACCCGATGATCCGCGACCCGTTCGCGCGAGTGTTCCTCGACGCGGCCGGCGACGGACTGTGGAATTGGTACTCCGCGTCGCAGCTGCCCTCCAAGCTCCTCGATGCCGAACCTGAGGTGCGGCTGCAGATGCAGGCGATGGTCGGCTACATGGCATGCCGCACAGCCTTTTTCGACGAGTTCTTCGTCGACGCGACGGGCGCGGGCATCCGCCAGGCGGTCATCCTTGCGGCGGGTCTGGACTCCCGGGCCTGGCGGCTACCGTGGCCGGACGGCGTCACGGTCTACGAGCTCGACCAGCCCCGGGTGCTGGAGTTCAAATCGGCGACCTTGGCCGAGCACGGGGCACAGCCCGCCTGCAGCCGCGTCGCCGTCCCGGTGGACCTGCGTCAGGACTGGCCGGCGGCGTTGCGCCAGGCGGGTTTTGACGCCTCGGCGCCCAGCGCCTGGTCGGCCGAAGGGTTGATGCCCTATCTCCCCGCAGCGGCCCAGGACATGCTCTTCGACCGCGTCGACGCGCTGGCCGTCGGTGGCAGCCGCGTCGCGGTGGAGGCGCTGGGCCCCCGGTTTCACGATCCGGAGCTCCGCGCGAAGCGTCGGGCACGGATGGAGCGAATCCGTGCCGTGATGACCGAAGTAGACCCGCAGCGCGAGATTCCCAACAACGAGGAGTTGTTCTACTTCGAGGAGCGCGAAGACGTCGGCGACTGGTTCCGGCGCCACGACTGGGACGTGACGGTCACGCCGTCCGACGAGCTGATGGCGGGCTATGGGCGCAGCGCCCCCGAAGAGGTCGCGGACACCATGCCGGGAAACCTGTTCGTGGCCGCGCAACGGACGTAGGAGCTGGCGGCCGGTAGCCGAACGTGCGGCTGGACGCACGTTCGGTCTCGACTGTGCGGCTAGCCGCACGTTCGGTGCGCCATCGCGGAGGGATCGCGGCGGAATTACGTCCGGAGCGGATCCCTGCCCATCCGTAAGCGGAGTTTTGTCCGGGCGAGGGCGTAAATCGCCACGAGGTCAAGGCCGATTGCCGCGAGATTGAACCAGTGATAGGTCGCCACCCATACGGCGGAGATAATCAGCGATGCGCACGCCGCTACGAGGGCAACGATCGGAGCGCCGGGCACACGGAAGACCAGCATCGCGGCGGTGCCCGCGACAATGATCCCGAGGGCGACGAAGAGCCAGCCCTGCCAATAGTCGATGGTGTACAGGCCCTCCAACAAACTGTTCAAGCCGGAAATGCCCAGCAGGATCCCGGCCATGAATGGCAGGCGTGATACGTCCGTCCGCCGTATCCGCTTGCCACCGCCTGGTTGATCCGTAGTCATCGCTGAGGCACTACCCTCGCGGCGCCACGCTAAACGACGGACGACACGCTAGTGGTCTGACCACTTGACGTCAGACCTCCAGCCAGCCAGACTGACCGGCATGGCGCTGCAGCCGGTAATCCGCCGATCGGTGCCTGAAGAGGTTTTCGAGCAAATCGCGACCGATGTGCTCAGCGGCGAGATGCAGCCCGGGGAGGCCTTGCCCAGCGAGCGGCGGTTGGCAGAGGTCTTCGGCGTGTCCCGGCCCGCGGTCCGCGAGGCCCTCAAGCGGCTTTCGGCGGCGAGACTGGTCGAGGTACGCCAGGGCGGCGTAACCACCGTGCGTGACTTCCGGAGGCATGCCGGCCTTGACCTGTTGCCCCAGTTGGTGTTTCGCGATGGCCAGCTCGACCTCGCCGTTTTCCGGAGCATCCTCGATGCCCGGCTACGCATCGGTCCAAAGGTCGCGGAGCTGGCAGCCGAGCGCCGCGGACCGGAGTTGGCCGAATCGCTCGAAGAAGCGCTGCGCGCCTTCGAGACCGAGAAAGATCCCGTTGCGTGGCAAGGCCTGCCGTTCACCTTCTGGGACCATGTCGTGGACGGCGCGGGTTCGATCGTATTCCGGTTGATGTACAACGCATTTCGCGCCGCGTACGAACCCGCATTAGCCGCCCTCCCTGCGTCCGCCGACGGCAAATGGCCCGAGGAGTATCGGAAATTGGCCGATACGATCTGCGCCGGTGATGCCGCGGGCGCCAAGAAAGCCGCCCGCGACTTACTCGAACGAGCGAACGCCAGGGTGCTAGCCGAACTCGACCGCCGGGGGAAACGGCGATGAGCACCGCCACCGTCATCACCACGTATCTCCGTAGCCAGCTCCAGCCCGGGGTCGACGCGGTCGGCGGGTTCTATCGGACCTGCGTGCTCACCGGTAAGGCGCTGTTTCGCCGTCCGTTCCAGTGGCGGGAAACCATCGAGCAGGGCTGGTTCATCACGAGTGTCTCGTTACTGCCGACCCTCGCCGTCTCGATTCCGCTGACCGTCCTCATCATCTTCACGCTCAACATCTTGTTGGCCGAGTTCGGCGCCGCCGACATCTCAGGCGCGGGCGCGGCGCTCGGCGCGGTCACACAGCTGGGCCCGCTGACCACCGTGCTGGTGATCGCCGGCGCCGGCGCCACAGCCATCTGCGCCGATCTGGGCGCCCGCACCATCCGCGAGGAGATCGACGCGATGGAGGTGCTCGGCATCGACCCCATCCATCGGCTGGTGGTGCCCCGCGTCGTCGCCGCAACCATCGTTGCCACGCTGCTGAATGGCGCGGTGATCACGATCGGCCTCGTCGGCGGTTTCGTCTTCGGTGTTTTCATCCAACACATTTCGGCCGGCGCCTACGTCGGCACCCTCACTCTCGTCACCGGCTTACCCGAGGTGGTCATCTCGGTGGTCAAGTCCGCCACGTTCGGAGCGATCGCCGGCCTGGTCGGGTGTTATCGCGGCCTCACCACCAAGGGCGGTCCCAAAGGCGTCGGCACCGCTGTCAACGAAACGCTGGTGTTGTGCGTGATCGCGCTGTTCGCGGTCAACGTGGTGCTGACCACCATCGGCGTGCGGTTCGGAACGGGGCGCTGACGTGTCGACGCGAGTCATACTCCGCGCGCGCTACCCGCGGACGGCCGCCAACCTCAACCGCTACGGCGGGGGCGCGGCCCGACGGCTGGAACGGATCGGGACTTTCGCGAGGTTCACCCGGATCAGCGTCATGCAGATCGGCTGGGCGCTGCACCGCTACCGCCGGGAGACGCTGCGCCTGATCGCGGAGATCGGCATGGGCACCGGCGCGATGGCCGTGATCGGCGGCACGGTCGCGATCATCGGCTTCGTGACACTGTCCGGCAGCTCGCTGATCGCCATCCAGGGCTTCGCGTCGCTGGGCAACATCGGCGTCGAGGCGTTCACCGGATTCTTTGCGGCACTGGCCAATACGCGGGTCGCCGCCCCCATCGTCTCGGGTGTCGCGCTGGCCGCGACGGTCGGCGCCGGCGCCACCGCCCAGTTGGGTGCCATGCGGATCAGCGAGGAGATCGACGCGCTGGAAGTCATGGGCATCAAGTCGATTTCGTTTCTGGTCTCCACTCGGATTCTGGGCGGGCTGGTGGTAATCGTGCCGCTGTACGCGCTGGCCCTCGACATGGCCTTCACGTCGGGGCAGGTCGTCACGACGATCCTCTATGGACAGTCGAACGGCACGTATGAGCACTACTTCCGCACGTTCCTGCGCCCCGAGGACGTGGGCTGGTCGGTGGTGCAGGTCGTCATCATCGCGGTGGTCGTGATGATCACCCATTGCTACTACGGCTACACCGCCAGCGGTGGACCGGTCGGTGTCGGCCAGGCCGTCGGGCGATCGATGCGGTTTTCTCTGGTCTCGGTGGTGGTGGTTGTCCTGCTGGCCGAGTTGGCGCTCTACGGCGTCGACCCGAACTTCAATCTCACGGTGTGACACCCATGACGACGCAGCTGACGCGGAAGAGTCGACGGGTCCTCCTGTATGTGGAGGGTGTGGTCTTGTTGGTAGTCGCCGCGTTGGTTCTGGTGTTGGTGTACATGCAGTTTCGCGGGGACTTCACCCCGAAGACCGAGCTGACCATGGTGGCTTCGCGGGCGGGGCTGGTGATGGAACCGGGAGCGAAAGTCACATTCAACGGGGTCGCGATCGGCCGGGTGGCCAGCATTACGGAGATCGAGCGTGATCGCGGCCCCGCGGCAAAGCTGGGGTTGGAGGTGAACCCGGAGTTCGTCAAGCTGATTCCGGCCAACGTGGTGGCGACCATCGAGGCGGCCACCCTGTTCGGCAACAAGTATGTGGCGTTGTCCTCACCGGAAAATCCGCTACCCCAACGGATCTCGCCGCGCGATGTCATCGACGTACGGTCGGTGACCACCGAGTTCAACACCCTGTTCGAGTCGATCACCTCGATCGCCGAGAAGGTGGATCCGATCGAACTCAACGCGACGCTCTCGGCGCTGGCGCAGGCGCTGGACGGGCTGGGCGGGGGCTTCGGAGAGTCGCTGGTCAACGGCAATCAGATTCTGCAGCACTTGAATCCGCGGGTCGAGCGGCTCGGCTACGACGTGCGGCGGTTGGCGGATCTCGGTGAGGTTTACACGCGTGCTTCGCCGGATCTGTGGGGCTTTCTGCAGAACGCGTTGACCACCGCCCGCACACTGACCAGGCAGCAGGGGGAACTGGATGCCGCGTTGTTGGCGGCGGCGGCCGCGGGCAAGACCGGTGAGGACATCTTCGCCAGGGGCGGGCCGTATCTGGTGCGGGGCGCGGCCGACCTCGTCCCCACCGCCGAGCTGCTCGACACCTACAGCCCCGAGCTGTTCTGCACAACCCGCAACTTTCACGACGCCGCGCCGCTGATCCTGAACGCTGCCGGCGGCAACGGCTATTCGCTGGCGGCATACGGAACGCTGCTGCCCGCGCCCAATCCCTATGTCTATCCGGACAATCTGCCCCGGGTGAACGCCCACGGCGGGCCCGGGGGGCGGCCGGGCTGCTGGCAGACGATCACCCGGGATTTGTGGCCGGCGCCCTATCTGGTGATGGACACCGGCGCCAACCTCGCGCCGTACAACCACCTCGAGCTGGGCCAGCCATTGTTCGGTGAATACGTCTGGGGACGTCAATACGGGGAGAACACGATCAACCCATGAAAACCACTGGCACGGCACTCAAACTCGGCATCGTGTGGTTGGTTTTGCTCGTGTTCACCGTCGTGATCATCGTCGTGTTCGGCCAAGTGCGCTTCGATCGCACCACCGGCTATTCCGCGGTGTTCTCCAACGCGAGCGGGCTGCGTGCCGGGCAGTTCGTCCGCGCGGCGGGCGTGGAGGTCGGCAAGGTTTCCAAGGTGACACTGATCGACGGGGACAGACGGGTTTTGGTGGCGTTCACGGTCGATGACTCGTTGTCGTTGGACAAGGCGACGACCGCGTCGATTCGCTACCTCAACCTGATCGGCGACCGCTACTTGGAGCTCAAGCGCGGGGACAGCGGCTGGCCGCTGTCCCCGGGCGGCACCATCCCGCTCGAGCACACGCAGCCGGCCTTGGATCTGGACGCTTTGATCGGTGGATTTCGTCCGCTCTTCAAGGCGCTGGACCCGGACAAGGTCAACAGGCTAGCCCAGGCGATCATCACCGTCTTCCAAGGACAGGGCGCCACCATCAACGACATCCTCGACCAAACCGCCTCGCTTACCGCAACGTTGGCCGACAAGGATCAGGCGATTGGTGAGATAGTCAACAACTTGAACACCGTGCTGGCGACGGCCGTCAAGCATGAAAAGGAGTTCGACACGACGGTCGACAAGTTGGAGGTGTTGATCACCGGGCTGAAGAACAGGGCCGATCCGCTGGCGGCGGCGGTCGCCCATATCAGTGGCGCCGCGGGAACCCTGGCCGACCTGCTGGGGGAGGACCGGCCCTTGCTGCACAGCACATTCGGACGCCTGGAGGGCATCCAGCAGTCGCTGATACACGATCTGCCGACTCTGGACGACGTGTTGCGCAAGCTGCCCGGCGCGTACCGGATCATCGGCCGCGCCGGCGGCACCTATGGCGACTTCTTCAACTTCTACCTGTGCGACATCTCGTTGAAAGTCAATGGATTGCAGCCCGGCGGTCCGGTACGCACCATCAAGCTCTTTGGGCAGCCCACCGGGAGGTGCACGCCGCAATGAGGACGCTGACGGAATCCAACCGCGGCCGCGTGGGCCTGATGGGCGTGGTGGTCACGCTGCTCATCATCGGTGTGGGACAGACCTTTACAAGTGTGCCGATGTTGTTCGCCACGCCCACCTACTACGCGGAATTCACCGACACCGGCGGCATCAATACGGGCGACAAGGTGGAAATCTCCGGGGTGGACGTCGGTCTGGTGCGCTCGCTGGCGATCCGCGGCAACCGGGTAGCGGTCGGATTCACGCTGGATGGCAGGACGGTCGGGACGCAAAGCCGGGTAGCGATTCGCACCGAGACCATTCTCGGCCGCAAGAATATGGAGATCGAACCGCGTGGTTCAGAGCCGTTGCGGCCCAACGGTTTCCTTCCGTTGGCGCAAACAACCACGCCATACCAGGTCTACGACGCATTCGTCGATGCCACCAAGGCGGCGAAGGGCTGGGACATCGAGGCCACTAAACGTTCGCTGAAGGTGTTGTCCGAGACCTTCGATCAGACCGCTCCGCATCTCAGTGCAGCCCTCGACGGGGTCAGGGCATTCTCGGACACCATCGGCAAGCGCGGCGAGCAGCTCAAGCAACTGCTGGCCAACACCAACAAGATCGCACGGGTGCTGGGTGACCGCAGCGGCCAGTTCAACGGGCTGCTGGTCAATGCCAACACGCTGCTTGCCTCGTTCAAGCAGCGCAGCCAGGCGCTGAGCATTTTGCTGAGCAATGTCTCTGACGTGTCAGCCCAGGTGTCCGGACTTTTCAAGGAAAACCCCAACCTCAACCATGTGCTGCAGCAGTTGGGCACGGTCAGCGACGAACTGGTCAAGCGCAAGAACGACCTGGCCGACGTGCTGATACTGCTCAGCAGATACACCGCGTCCCTGACCGAGGCCGTCGCGTCCGGGCCGTACTTCAAGGCGATGGTCGCGAATCTGCTTCCCTACCAAGTCCTTCAGCCGTGGGTCGACGCGGCGTTCAAGAAGCGGGGCATCGACCCGGAGAACTTCTGGCGCAGTGCCGGGCTGCCCGAGTTCCGGTGGCCCGACCCGAACGGTACCCGGTTCCC
>NZ_MBEM01000139.1:0-1096 GCF_001954045.1 Mycobacterium sp. SP-6446
GAGCCCTGCGTCGCAGTCGGCCGTGAACTGCTGCGCCGCGGTCACGACGTGTACATCGCGGTTCCGCCTGACCTGGTCGACTTTGCCGAGTCGGCTGGGCTGTCGGCCGTCGCCTACGGGCCCGATACGCGGGAGTGGTGGAGTTCGCACCGCGACTTCTGGACGCGTGTGTTCCGCAAATTCTGGAAGATCCGAGATCTGGTCAGGTCGTGGCGCGACATCGGGCAGTCCGTCACCCGGCACTGGGAGCAAATCACCGCGACACTGCGGACGCTGGCGGCCGGGTCCGACCTGCTGGTCACGTTTCTGAATTTCGAACAGCCCGCCGCCAATGTCGCCGAGTACTACGACATTCCGCTGGCCACCCTGCATCTCGCCCCGGTGCGGGTCAACGGACAGGTCCTGCCATTCCTGTCACCGTCGCTGGGCCGTTACGCGGTGCGGCTGTACGAGTGGGTGAGTTGGCGCGGGGTGAAGAACTTCGATGACGTGCAGCGCCGCGAACTCGGGCTACCAAAGGCGGCGGGCCTGTGGTCGCGGCGGATCGCCGAGCGCGCATCGCTGGAAATCCAGGCCTACGACGAGGTGTGCTTTCCGGGGCTGGCGGCCGAATGGGCGAAATGGAACGGCCAACGGCCGGTCGTCGGGGCGCTGACGATGGAGTTGACCACGGACGCCGACGAGGAGGTCGCGTCGTGGATCGCCGCGGGAACACCGCCGATTTTCTTCGGCTTCGGCAGCACGCCGGTCAAGTCTCCCGCCGACACCGTCGCCATGATCGGCGCGGCCTGCGCGCAACTGGGCGAACGGGCGCTGATCTGCTCTGCGGACACCGACTTCAGCGACGCCCCGCATTTCGACCACGTCAAAACCGTCGACGCGATGAATTACTCGGCCGCCTTTCCCGCCTGCCGCGCGGTCGTACATCATGGCGGCACCGGAACCACGGCGGCGGGCCTGCGCGCCGGAGTCCCCTCGCTGATCCTTCCGACGTTCGGCGATCAGACGCTCTGGGGAACTCAGGTCAAAAGACTGAAAGTTGGTTCCGCCCGGCGCTTTTCGAGCACCACCCGCGAATCGCTCGTCACGGACCTGC